>JBDRHR010000195.1:0-4672 GCA_043816605.1 Nitrospirota bacterium | reverse complement strand
CTCAAGCGTCTATACCCTAAATTTAAAGAGTAATGAGGCATTACTCTTTAAATTTGCTCTTTCATTTTACATTTTTCATTTTACAATACCCATTTTACAGTTTTTATCCCATATTTTTCAATGGACTGAACGCTTATTTCCCCTTTAAGTCACTACCTTAAATTGTCCAGCAATATTTGTGGGTAAAGATAATGTCCCTACAGGTAACGAATTCGTAGGGACAACCTTTATGGTTGTCCGCCTTGTTCCCCCAAAGACTGACCCATTACCCTTTTTTCTTACATGAAGAACTACTGAGAGGAACACGGAGAACCACGAAGTTATAAGACATATCTTTTGATTCCTTCTTTTAATCTGAGTACATTATTATTTTTTGTATAAAGTTTTCGTTAATAACTGCTATAGGGGGTTGTATGCCTCGATTTTCTTGTTTTGGCTAATTGCTGAAAGCTGATGGCGGAATTATATGTGATTAAGAAGATTAACCTTCGAGGCGTCTGGAGGGGTTCGGACTTCAATCTCAATTCCATAATCAGTAGATAATTGCCGAAATATCGCTATCTCTTTCTCATTCATTGAGATAGAAGGGAATATCTGCTTACGGTCAGGAGTAAATTTCATTACACCTACATTTATACTTTTAATATTTACCCCTTCATGGACTAATCGTAAGGCATCATCCGGATTACCAATAAGTAACATCGTCTTCTGTGATTCAAATTTTCCTTCTTTGATTAATTCAGCCGCCTCTTTAATGGTAAGAATAAATGCCTCTATTCCTTCCGGTGTCGCCATTCTCATTAATTTCTTTTGCGTTTCATTTGCGGCTACTCTATCATTGGCAACTACAATCTGTGTACATCTTATAGCCGGTACCCACCCTACGACAACTAAACCATGAATAAATCTATCGTCAATTCGAATTAAATCTATGCTCATAATTGGGAGAAGAATTAAAAATTATGAATTAAAAATTAAAAATTGAGAGATGAGCGAGTGATTTTTCCTTAATTTTTAATTTTTAATTCATAATTTTTAATTTCCCCTTTCCTATTCCCCCTTTAGCCTTTCTCTTAAATCCACAATACTTTTTATAGATGATTCCTTAGCCTTTTGAACGGCTTGATGGATGTCCCAGTTTTGATGAGAAACAAGGCTAATAATCATAGGTAAGTTAACTCCACAAATAACCTCAATTTCATCTTGGGCAAGAAACTCACCGGCGACTTTTGAACAACTGCCATGAAGCAAATCCGTTAATAAGACTACTCCCTTTCCCTTATCTACCTTTTTAATCGCTTGCGAAATCTTTAGAGATAAATCATCCAATCCTTCACTTGGGGAAAGAGAGATGGTCTCTATATTTTTACTTTCGACACCTATCCGTTTTGCGGTTTCAACAAATTCGGTACATAATTCACCATGAGTAATAATGACTATACCAATCATTTTTTTGGGGGTCAACCCCCATCCTATCCCCCTTTCTAAGTTCCTAACCATTCAGGTCACTTAAAGATAAGGAATGAAAAACTGTAAAATGGGTACTGTAAAATGAATAATGTAAAATGAGTGTAGGATGAATAAGTCCAAGCATGATAACGATGCTCTAATTTTCAATTTTTCATTATCCATTTTACACTTTACAGTTATTCACACTACAAAGTTTTTAACTGGCTGAACAACTATCTAAGTTCCCATTTCCCATGATTGCAGATATTTTATTTGTTCTGGCGTCAGGGTATCAATTTCAATACCCATAGCTTTTAGTTTTAGCAAGGCAATTTGTGAATCGATTTCTTCAGGAACACCGTAAACCTTTAGTTCAAGTTTTCCTGCCATTTTCTTCATATATTCGGCACACAAAGCCTGATTGGCAAAACTCATATCCATAACTTGTGCCGGATGTCCTTCTGCTGCGGCTAAATTTACTAACCTGCCCTGTCCAAGTAGATTAATTTTTCGTCCATTCTTTAAGGTGAACTCCTCAACTGAATCCCGGGTATCCCTTTTAGAAACAGATAATTCTTTTAGTTGAGTTAAATTCAGTTCCACATCAAAGTGCCCGGAGTTACAAACTATCGCTCCATCTTTCATGAGCTCAAAATGTTCTTTTCGAACAACACTAATATTGCCGGTAAGTGTTACAAATATATCGCCGATTTTAGCCGCCTCTTCCATAGGCATTACTTGATAGCCATCCATCACTGCCTCAAGTGCCTTTAGCGAGTCAATCTCGGTTATAATCACCCTTGCCCCTGCACCTTGTGCCCGCATAGCCAGTCCTCGTCCACACCAGCCATAACCACAGATAACAAAATCCGTGCCGGCAATAAGTTTATTAGTCGCTCGGATGATACCATCTAATGTGCTTTGTCCGGTTCCGTAGCGATTATCAAAGAAATGTTTTGTCTGGGCATCATTGACCGCTACGATTGGGAATTTCAAAACATTATCCTTCTCCATACTCCGTAGTCTAATCACACCTGTGGTTGTTTCTTCGGTTCCACCTATTATATTTTCCACTAAATCATTTCTTTTAGTATGAATAGTTGAAACCAAATCTGCTCCATCATCCATAGTTATATTTGGCTGATAGTCCAAAACACTGGTTAAATGCTTGTAGTAAGTCTCATTATCTTCACCTTTGATAGCAAAGACAGGGATTTCATAATCCTTGACCAAAGATGCAGCTACATCATCCTGCGTGCTTAACGGATTAGAGGCACATAGGACGACATTTGCCCCACCTGCCTTCAGGGTGATGACTAAATTAGCCGTTTCAGTCGTTACATGCAGGCATGTACCTAATGTTATCCCGGAAAGCGGTTTTTCTTTTTCAAATCGAGCCCGGATTAATCTTAAAACAGGCATACCTTGTTCTGCCCATTCAATCCGTAATTTACCTTTTTGTGCTAAGCTAATGTCTTTAATATCGTAATTCATTGTTTCCTCCTTGATTTTAAAAAAATAGGTCTTATAGGTCTTATAAGACTTATTCTCCCTTATGCCTTTTGTTTAAGGATTTCTGCCTTATCGGTTTTCTCCCATGTAAATTCATCTTCTTCCCGACCAAAATGTCCATAGGCGGCAGTCTTTAAGTAAATTGGTCTAAGGAGATTTAAGTGGTTAATTATTCCCTTTGGTGTCAATGGGAAATTTTCTCTAACCAATTCCACTAATCTTTCCTCAGGAATTTTTCCTGTTCCCCGGGTATCAACCATAATAGAAACCGGGTCTGCCACGCCAATGGCATAGGATAATTGCACCTCGCATTCGTTAGCTAATTCTGCGGCAACAATATTTTTGGCTATGTATCGAGCCATATAACTCGCAGAACGGTCAACCTTCGTTGGGTCTTTACCGGAAAAACAACCACCACCATGTCTTCCCCAACCACCATAAGTATCGACTATTATCTTTCTGCCTGTAAGTCCTGTATCGCCTACCGGACCACCAATCTCAAATCTACCTGTTGGATTAATAAAATATTTTGTGTCTTTATCTATCAACTCAGCAGGAAGAATCTTTTTAATTACTTCTTCTGTAACCCCTTCCCGAACAATTTCTATCGTTGCTTCCTTATGATGTTGAGCAGAAATGATAACCGCATCTATTCTAACCGGTTTATTGTCTTTATATTCAACCGTTACCTGAGATTTTCCATCAGGTCTTAGAAAATCAAGGATATTTCTTTTTCGCACATAGGCTAATCGTTTAACTAACTTATGGGCTAACATAATCGGCAACGGCATTAATTCCTTTGTTTCATTTATCGCATAGCCAAACATCATCCCCTGGTCACCGGCTCCATCACGGTCTACACCCAAGGCAATATCTGCCGATTGCTCGTTAATACAGGTTAGTATCGCACAATCCTGATAATCAAACCCATACTCAGAATTAGTATAGCCGGTTTGCTTAATCACTTCTCTGGCTATTTTAGGTACCTCCAGATAACAATCAGTCGTGATTTCTCCTCCAATTAAAACTAAACCCATCCCTACAAATGTCTCACAAGCTACCCTACCTTTTGGGTCTTTTTCTAGAATCCCATCCAGAACACCATCCGATATTTGGTCTGCAACCTTATCCGGATGCCCTTCTGTAACCGATTCAGAAGTAAATAAAAAGTTTTTTCCCATTTTTCTTTTTCCTCCTTTAATGTATAATTTACCTTTATCCTTTTGACAGGTATATTTTTGACAGGCAAGATGCCTATCCTACCTAATATATTTTTAATGGTAATTATTTTATCATAAATAAATTGATTTTGCAACTACTTTTTTTGGTAATGTAATAGCCAAATGAAAATGTCCTGTTTTGTGTTAGCTAAAAGAAACTCTTTTTGTTGATATTTGCATAGATTTATCTTAAATCTCCTCCAAGGATGATCTGCTTCAGGAATATATATCTTTCTTGGTTTTAATGGTTCTTCTTCTTTAGATTTTAACGGTCTTGTCTCTATCTTCTTCCATTTAAACTCAATACCATTATAGGTGATATGTATTGTTTTGTCAATTCTTTCTTCTACTGTTACAGCTTTTACCCTAATGTTACCAGGTATCTTTTCAATCTGATAGAGTTGTTTATTGTAAGCGATTGTAAAGTCGTTTCTCAAAACCCTCTTTATCTTTATGCAGAGGATCCCGTCAAGATTCAGCCCTTCAGGAAC
>JBDRHR010000194.1:0-6300 GCA_043816605.1 Nitrospirota bacterium | reverse complement strand
CGTAATAATAATGTCACCCCTTCGGGGTTGTATTCTGCCTTCAATAATTTGTACTCTTAACTTGAAATGTTATGAGATAGTAGTGAGCTATGCAAGGTATTTTCATTTTTCATTATCTATTTTACAGTTTACAGTTGTTCATAATACGAAATCTTCAACTGGCTGAACGGTTACAAAGGGAATTGGGAAATAACTATCAGCCTAAATTGTCCAGCAAAAGATGTGGGACATGCTAAGTATCAAAGGGGGTTAGGGGGGTTGTTCTTCATCAATTCTCTGTGTTCTTCGTGTTCTCTGTGTCTCCGTGGTGAGTAATTACAAAAAATAATAGGTGTTCTATTCTTTAAAAAACCTCTTTACTTCCTCTTTGACATCATCTGAATTCAAGCATACATATTCTCCCTGTGCTAAGTTACTTAGATGAAAAGGTCCAAATTGAATCCTTTTCAGGCTTAAAACCTCGTGTTTAATAATTTCACCCATCCTTCTAATCTGTCTTTTTTTACCCTCTGTAATCGTCATTCTCAGCAAAGTATTTTTAGGTAAAATTTTTACCACCTTTACCTCTGCAGGAAGGGTCTTGCCTTTGTCAGAAGTGCTACTTCCTTCTATTCTAATTCCTTTTCTTAGACGCATAATATCATCTGCTTCAAGTTTTCCTTTAAGTTTAACTAAATAAGTCTTTGCAATCTTGAACTTAGGACGAAGAAGTTTATCAGCTAAATCACCATCATTAGTTAAAAAGAGTAACCCTTCAGAGTTATAATCAAGTCTGCCTACGGGATATACCCTTTCCCGGACGCCTTTTAATAAGGAGACAATAGTAGGTCTTCCCTGGGGGTCAGATAGGGTGGTAACATATCCTTTGGGTTTATTTAAAAGGAGATATACCTTTCTTTCTAACTTAATTTCTTTTCCATCAAATTTAATTCTGTCGGTTTTAGGGTCAATTTTTACGCCAAGTGTTTTGACTACTTGACCATTTATGCTGATGTGTCCTTCCAAGATTAATTCTTCACAACTTCTTCGAGAGCCAAGCCCTGCCTCGGCTAAAACCTTTTGTAATCTTTCCATTATATCTCCTCGTAGTAATATATGTTATAGATGATTAAATTCGAAATACGAATATCGAAACTCGAAACAAATTCGAAATTCAAATATCAAATATTTCAAACATTTTATTGTTTTGGATTTTGAATTTTAGTATTCGGATTTGTTTCGTATTTCGAATTTCGATATTCGGATTTAACCGTTTCATATTTAAACTTCCTCTAATTCTTCTAATAATAGTTTGCTATTCGCATTTAACCTTTTAATTCGCTCAATATATCTTTTAAAGAGATGTTCCTGGTTTAATCCTCGATATAATTTTTTTACCTCTTGACAATAAACCTTTGCTGTTTTGTAATCATCCCTTCTTTTTAAATCTGTATAGTAGGTAATAAGTCTTTTAAATAATCTAATCGCCTGAGTTGGATTTTTATCCTTTGCTAATATAGCTACCTTTTTTATATCATCTAACCTCTGATTGGGCAAAAGTGCAATTCTAACTGCCGAATTAATATCCTTTTCATAGAGTAATATTTCTATGAGGAGTGAATATCTTTTTGTTTTGGCTAAAAACAGCACGATGTTATTTCTAATCTTTTCCCATTTACCTAATTGACTAAACAAATCCTTCATTTTTTTATATGACTCTAAATCACCTTGTTCTTTGAAGACTTCAAAATGGAGATTCAAAGCCTGGTCCACATTATTTGTTTTTTCATACAATGCCGCTAATTTCTTCTTTAATATCAATTTAGGATATTTTTCCTTAAAAATTCCAATTGCTTTTTGATACCATTGAATAGCCTCATCCTCTTTACCTGATTGTTCTAATTTATCACACAGTCGTATGCAATTCTTCCAATACTTGAGGTTATTCTTACAAACTTCAAGGTATCTCTTAATGTTACCTTTTTTATCATAAACCTCTAATAAAAGTTCTATGATACCTTCTTTATGTTTATCCGGTAGTCCCGAAAGTTTGGCTAAGAGCATTCTTTCTAATTTAATATAATCAACAAGGTTTTCACATTGCTTTAAAATCAATTCCAATATAGATGGGGCAAAACCACCTGTGTTTTTAAGATAAAGCTCGATAAAATCATTAAAGAATATTTCTTTTTGAGAAATAGTTAATTCAAGTTTCAGGAAATCGTCTAAACATTCCTCAATAAATTCTGAAAATAATCCATCCATGTCATAAGTTTTTTTATAATTGCGGATAGATTGTTGAATAATAGTGTTCAGGATTTTTAACCCATTTTGAAAATCATCTTTTTGAAGCTTACTTCGCTGAGGTTTGCTTCGTTCAAAGCAATTTTTAGCCGTATTTTTAATCCCTTTTAACTTAGTTAAAAGATTCTTTGATTGTTGATAATCCCCTGTTTCAAATTGTAAGGGAAGAATAGCCTGGTCACCATATTTTCTGTTTTCAACTACACGAGGTAATACCTCACTGGTATTAAGATTTAATGTAGAAATAACGCCAGGGTCTTTTTTAATTATATTCATCAGAACTTCTATTATTTCTTCCTTACGCATTTTTGCTATAAAGGATTCAATTTTGGCTAAATCTGTTACTGCCTGAGGTTCATTCATCTTTAATTTCCTTTTTGATGCGTGGGTTGTGGGTGATGGGTTATGGGGAACTATTTTCCCTCCTACCTATCACCCTCCTACCTATCACCTATTTATCCGCCTCTGATACCCCTGCCTGTTCAAAGGTAGCCATTTGCGTAAGTATTTTTACTCCGGCATCTACTAAATCCATAGCTAATGCGGCTCCAGTGCCTTCCCCTAATCGAAGCTCCATATTTAAAATAGGTTTTAGCCCAATAAAGTCTAATATTACCTGATGTCCTTTTTCAACCGATGTATGTCCGGCAATCATATAATCTTTAGTCTCCGGTTTCATGGTGTAGGCAATTAAAGCCGCTGCCCCTGATATAAATCCATCAATGACTACAGGAATTTTGTTAGCCGCCGCCGCTAAAATTATCCCTACTAATCCACCAATCTCAAATCCACCTAATTTTGAAAGCACATCTAATCCATTTTTAGGATTTGGGTGATTAAACTCTATGGCTTTTTTAATCGTTTCTATCTTCTTTTTTAATGATTCATCATCAATCCCGGTGCCTTTTCCAGTTACCTTTTCTACGGACTTTTGAGTGATAGCGGCGACAATAGCCGAAGAAGGGGTGGTATTTCCTATCCCCATATCGCCGGTGCCAACGATATCTATTCCTGAATTAGACAATTCATCTTCAAAGACCTCAGCCCCAGCCAGAATTGAGTTAATAGTTTGACGATAAGTCATCGCAGGATGTTTAGTAATATTTTTAGTCCCATACCCAATCTTTTTAATGATAAGGTCTGGATGAGGTTCTAAATCTACGGCTACACCCATATCTACGACTATTACCTTTGCCCCAACATGTTTAGCCAAAACATTTATTCCTGCCCCACCACGGATAAAATTATAGACCATTTGAGGGGTTACTTCTTGCGGAAACAGGCTTACTCCCTCTTCACAAACCCCATGGTCACCTGCCAGCGTAAAAATAACCTTTTTAGAAAGGTCTGGATTCTTTTTGCCGGTAATAGCGACGACAAGTTTGGCGAATTCTTCTAATCTTCCTAAGCTACCTTGAGGCTTAGTAAGATTATCCAATCTCCTTTGTGTTTCTTCAAAGGAGTTACAATCAATTGGTGTAATTGATTCCAATAATTTATCTATTTTATTCATTTCTCAATTCCTCCCTATTAAAAAATTTAGTATATAATAAATCTCGCACAAGGGCGAAAATAATTTACTATTAAAAATAAGATGTTTATATTATAATTTTAAATTCTACCTTTGTCAAGGAAAAATTTCTCTTGTCTGTAATTTCTTAGTTATTGGTGGAAAATCGGACGCCAAAAAATGTGTAAGATACTAATGATTTAATGATTATAATGATTTATATGATTTTTCAAAAGATTAATCATTCTAAATCCGTTAAATCATTAAAATCATTAGTGCCTTACACATCTTGAATCCTTCGAAAAAAGGAACTTATTTATGAAAAAACCATAAACGAGTTATTACCCCTCATAACTGAGGGATTACGATTTTTGTGTAATGGGTCAGTCTTTGGGGAAAATTTGTTCGTAGTAACCCGCTTTAGCGGGTAGATTTAAGGCAAATAACCGCATAAATGCGGTTACTACAAACTCTATCCCCCCTGATAACTGACCCATTACATTTTTGTGATATTTGTAGTTGACAAATCGCTAATCTTTATGATATTATTATCAAAGAAAATCCAAAGTCAAAGGATTTTAAAATTATGTCTGAATTAGTAAAAGAAAAATGGAGTTATAATATTCGAGAAAGGGTTTTTAGTGTTGCCATAACCCCGGATGCTAAATATATTGCTGTAGGGGCTAATGATAAAAATCTTTATCTCTTAGATGGGAATGGGAACAAACTATGGGAATATTGTATTGGACAGTGGGTTCATTCAGTAGGAATTACTTATGATGGAAAGCATATTGTCGCTGGAACTGGGAATTATGATGTCTGCTTTTTTAATAATACGGGTGAGTTACTTTGGAACTATAAAACCGGTGGGGATGTAAATAGCGTAGCTATTACTCCAAGGGGTGATTATATTGCCCTCGGCACAGGAGATTGGAAAATAGGGCTTTTAGATGTAATAAATGGAAAACTTCTATGGCGATACGGTATGAACCAAATGGTTAATGGTGTTGGAATTACTCATGGAGGTGAATATATTGTTTCAGCCTGTCAAGATAAACATATTTACTTTCAAAACAAAAGAGGGCAAGTATTATGGAAGTTTGAAACAAATGGTGGAGTTTATGATGTAGATATAACTTGTGAGGGGCATTATATCATAGCTGGTGGTGAAGATAAATATATATATCTTTTAAATAAAAAAGGTAAGTTGTTATGGAAAAAACAGATGCAAGGAGAAATTTATGGTATAGGAATTACCCCTGATGGTGAATTTATAGTAGCAGGCATAAATAATAATAATGTTTATTTGTTAAATAAAGAGGGAAAACAAATTTGGAAATATGAAACTAAAGGTAGTGTTTATGAATCTGTTATTACCCCCAATGCTAAATATGTGGTAGCTGCTTCTTATGATAAAAAACTTTACTTCCTTCAAAATTTAACTGCTCCGTTAAAATTATCTTTTCTTCAAAAAAACCTCTCTAAAGAAAAAACTTAAAAAAACAAGGTAGTACTTTATGACATTTAATTTTAGTGGCTAAAGATTCGGACAGGGACAAGCCCTGTCCTTACAGCCCATTAAGTAGGGACAACCCTTGTGGTTGTCCGTTTTGAAGTTTTATCCACAATTTCAAATGTCATGAGGTAATAGATTCTTCAATAATCTTCTATAATCATATAAACTATGGAATTTACAAGTTTGGAGCTTTAGATGTTTGGAACTTACAAACATCTAATACTAATTTCAGACATAGTTTTATCCTGAATTCCCGCATATGTTATAACTACAGACTTCTACAAAAGTCTCCTTTTAAGAGCTATTTTTTGGACATTATTCGGTTCATGTCCTATATCGTAGAGAAGTAATTTGTCATTGTTAAGCATGATATTCATTTTATTCAATCTAAGATTATCCAATTATGCCCCCTGTCTCCTCAATCTATTGGCTATTTATAGGGTTTTTTGGTTCGGATGATAGCACATTGTAGAAGTCTGCTTATATTTATTTAATTCTATTTGTCCTTAAATTGTAATTCCTCAATTATTGGTGGAAAATCGGACACCCAAAAAGTGTGTAAGATACTAATGATTTATATGATTTTTAAAAAGATTAATCATCCTAAATCTTTTAAATCATTAAAATCATCAGTGCCTTACACATCTTGAGTCCTCCGAAAAAAGGAACTTATTTATAAAAAAGCCATACTTGAGTTACCACCTTACTATAACTAAGGGATTATGACCAAGATACGAATACACAAAGAAAATTCCAAAACTACATCCAATCTATCCCAATTTATTACAAAAACTTTGTGTCTTCGTGCCTTTGTGGCAAGTATAATTTCCTGTGAAGTGTAATGGGTCAGTTACGCGTGGGAGAACAACCCCCTAACCCCCTTTTTTAAGCTTATCCTTACCCACAAGTCTATAATATCTTACAAATAAGGATGTTATGTGAATAATTACAGGGGTAATTGTTCAGTCAGTTAAAAATTTTGTAGTATAAA
>JBDRHR010000193.1:0-5564 GCA_043816605.1 Nitrospirota bacterium | reverse complement strand
TCCTGTTCTGACAAAGGATTATGGCTATCTTATTAAGGTTTACAAAACCATATTTTGGGATAAAATTCTGCGAAAAAAATATTTAAAATTGTTCCTAACCCTTTGATATACCTAATGTTTACAACTCACCGAGAATTGCTGGCTGACCTGTAATACCAAAGTAGAAATGTCCTGTTTTATGTTAGTTAGAGCAGGGGGAAAACCTATGCAATAGATTTGATAGCCTTTTTAATCTTTACCGTCCATGAATCATAAGGGGCAAGTTCAAACTTCCAATTGGGAAAGAAAACAGAGCCCTGGTAGCCTAATTCAAATCCTGCCTCAGAAGAGGAAACGGTATGAATGGGAAATCGCCATAAGCCACAGGGATGACTAAACTTAAAGTCAATTTCTATCTCACAAATTTTATCCCTGACGGCTATTTCTTTACAATTAACATCTTCAGCCGTGTCAGCTAATTTATTATCCTTTAGTTCTTCCCCCTTTTCACCTTCAGGAATAAAATAAAAACACTGACTACCTCCAACTAAACCAAGATTAAATTCTACCCCAAACCATAATTGAACGCTTTCTTTAGAATCATTTTTTATTTCATAACTTATCTCGATCTCGGAATTTCTTGCCGTTACCCGTATTGATTTGGTGAGATTAATAGATAATTCCTCTATTTTGCCATTTCGGGCAAGGTCTAATATTACCTCATCTTTTCCACGCCTTACTCTATGTTTATAAGGTTGGTCGATAAAATCCCCCACCTCTTTATAACTACATTTACTGAAATCAGACAAGGTAACATCTTTATCTAAGAAATGGTCGAGCAAAGAAACCCTTGGATAGGAATCATAATTAAGATATTTATCTAAGTCCTGTTGTTTAGTTACTATTATGTCATGAATACTTTTAGTACAAGAATGGTCAGATGTGCCTGCGTGCCTTATTTTTTGATGATATGCCTCTTGTTTGCGGCTTAATGTATTAATAATATTACATGGTTTAGGTTTATAATCAAGTTCAAATAGCACTCCACCTTTTGCTGGGGCAAAATAAAGATTTAAGGGATGGGTTGAGATTAGAATCTCCTTTTCTCCGTCTTTATCAAAATCAATTGCCTCTACCTCTATCCAATTTGGGTTATCATGAAGGATACTTTCTACTGTCGTTTCTGCACAAATCAGATGTTGATAGATAGCGTTTCTAAGATGAGGCAGATATAATCCACCAAAAATACCATGCCAATAGGCACAATTACATTGTCCTTGCCATAATTCTTCCTTTGCCTGACCAATATTTGCCGGGCTATTGTCAATAAACTTATCCTCCTCAGTATAAACCAACACCTCTGAGGCTTGAGCAACCTGGGCTATTTTATGGCTCACATACAGCATCTTCTTCTGCATGTTATTAGACTCCGGGTATTTTGTTAAGAAATTACGCCAGAAACCCCCTTTAATGAATTGTGTCCAACCCTGATATTTTTTATTCTTTTCCAATTCGTGCAAAATTTTTTCGTATTCAATAATAGAATCTGCCGGCAGTGCCCATTCCATTAATTCGGCATAAGCCGCACAAGGTAAATATACCCTTGCCAATGGATTGTTTTTAGCTATCCATTCAGACAATGTGGCTGTTTTTATCCAATCGGTTTTTTCTAATATAGTAAAGAAATTATCTAACCAGCCTTTTTCATAGACCCAATCATAAGTATCAGGCCATAAGCCGAATTTCTCACCATCATCACCCATCAGAATCATTTTTTCCGTATTCTCATCAGCCTCTGATTCTAAATACTCAACCACCTCTTCTACTTTAGAGGCAAACGGAATTAAATATCTTAATTTCTGACTGATAGGGAATATCTTCAGGGTTACCCCTTCTTCCTCAGTGATGTAATATCCGGACATATCCTTAATTCCAACCCATTTAAAATGGCTATCGTCAACTAATGTAAATTCTACCCCTGCCTCGCCAAGAGGTTTTGCTAATTGAGGTTCCCAGACACGCTCGGCTAACCACATCCCCTTCGGCACTATCCCAAAATAGTTTTTAATAGTATTGGTCATCTTTTCAATCTGTCCAATCTTATCGCGGTCAGGAATACTGGGCAATATAGGTTCATAAAAGCCTCCGGTTAGTATCTCTACCTGCCCTTGCCCAATGAGTTTCTTTACCTTGCTGATTATTTCAGGATGTTTTTCCAAAAACCAATTCAACAGACAACCACTATAATGAAGGGACATTTTAATCTTGGGATGTTTTTCTAATACCTTAATAAAAGGAAGATATGCCTTTTGATACGCCTCTTCAAAAACATGGTCAAAATTTCCTACCGGCTGATGGTTATGGATAGCTAAAATAAGGGTTATTTGTTTCATTTTTTACACCTCTGTTTTATCCTTTCTTCGATAATATTCGGGACAAATCCCGCGAGGGAGCCGCCTAAACCGGCTATTTCTTTTATGGCTGAAGAACTTAAAAAAAAGTTATCTTCATGTGTCATCATAAATAATGTTTCTACATTCGGGTTTAATCTTTTATTTAGAGAAGCCATTTGAAATTCATGTTCAAAATCAGACACCGCCCGTAATCCACGAATGATAACATTGGCACCCTTTTTACAGGCATAATCAACTAATAATCCGGAAAACTCCTCTACCCACACATTAGGATAATCCTTGGTTACATCTTTTATCATTTGTATTCGCTCTTGTATGGAAAAAAGTGCCGGTTTAGAAGAGTCGCAGGCAACTGCAACCACAACCTGTTCAAATAAAGGCACAGACCGCTCAATTATGTCTAAATGTCCATTTGTTGTCGGGTCAAATGTTCCCGGATAAATAGCGATATTGTGCATTGTTTTACACCTCTTGCTTATTGCCCTTCTTTTTTATTGAGTGAATTAAGAAGTATATAAAGACGAATTAACAGGCTATTAAAAATATATTCACCGCGTTCATCACCTGACTTTAGTACATTCAATTTTTTCATTCTCTGAAGGAAATTATTAAATTTCTTTTTTTCATTAGTAGATAAAGGCAGTTGCTTTTCTATTTCATTCTTTTTGAAAGAAAGACCAAGCCCTCCTAATTTGGATAAAATCGTGTGATAATCTTTACTTTTTAATGCCTTATAAACCTGTTGGTCAACAAATTTCTTGCCGATTTCTTCAGTGGCAATAAGTATACCATTACTTGCATCGGATTCATCTACTATTCCATCTTTATCTATCCAAAAAATAGTATCTCCTATAGGATGCATAAATTTTGGGAATCCAGCAGAATAGTAACATAATAAATTCATAGCATCATTTTGGACTTGCATTGATACGGAACTAAAAGATTTATTGAAAAAATCCATCATTTCACCATTACTCATCGGTTTAATTTCAACTATGTCAAAAATTCTTTCAATGGGTTTATGGTGTTGAATCATTTCCATTCTGCGTTCCTCTACTCCACATAGCATTAGCATTAATGGTAATGGATTTCTACTAAGGGCATTTTCATCAACCAATGATCTAATAAAATGAGCAAATTGTGGGTTTCTTGTAATCCCATTAATTTCATCTAAAATCAACATTATACCTTTAATGCCGTTTTCTTTGATTCTGTCAAATAAATTACATAAGAATGGTAAATATCCATGTGAGAGATTTGGAGCATCAGCCTTCAATGCCTCAAAATTGATATTGAATCCGAAAAGGTCTTGCTTGCCGATATACTTTGATAAAGAATTTCGTATTTTTTCAGTAATTGTTGGTTCATAGATTTGTGATTTAATTACTGCTTCTACAGTTTTAATAGCAACTTCTTCTATGGTATCTGCTCCTCCAAGAAAAACATGTATCCCTATTAAATGATTATTTCTTTCAGCATAATATCGCATAAATCCGGCAAGAGAACTTTTTCCTATACCATATTCTCCTGTAAGAAAGGATGCTTGTGGTTTACCTAATTCAACTTGTCCTATTGTTCTGGCAATTCGTTGTATCTCATTTATCCTTCCTATAAAAAAGTCTACTGGAACAGGTTGACCAGGATAAAAAGGGCTTTTGCCTTTATTTACATTATTCATATGTGATTACTATCCTCCTTACCTCTTATTCTTCAATCCCAACACCAATTGAACCTCGCCTTTACTCATGCTAACTGCCCTGGTAATCTCTTCTATTGGGAATCCGGCAATAACCATCTCATCTATCCTTTCTTTTTTCTCATCAAGGGTTGCCTTTTTAGAGAGAGGTTTGAACTTTTGCCTTAGCGGCTCTTTTACTTCCTGAATTTCTTCAAGTTGAATATCAGGTTGATGACGATGACCCAGTATCCCTAAATCAGTTAGCCTTGAATTTAACCTGATAATCTTATCATCGGCTAATTTAATTATATTCTTTATATCTTCTATCTTATCTTCAAGGATATTTATATTAGTATTAGATATCCGATTAAACTCAGTAATTAACTTACTTACCTCATCTCTAAACCTATCGGAATCCTTTGATTCAACATTAGTTATTTTAGGTTTAATCCCCTGACTCCAGATAATATATCCGGCTAAAACAAATGAAATGATAGTTCCGATAAAAAAAAGGAAATTCATTCGTTTTCTCCTATTTAGGTGTCAGATTATAGGACCTATAAGTCTTATAAGTCCTATAATCTGACACCTATTATTGTAATAGATTTAACTTATTTTGTCAAGTAATTTTTTCTTATTTTTACAGGGTTTGCGGTCTGTCCATAATTTTATTTTTCTAAATTAATGGCAATGGCTACAATCCCCCAATCAATTCTTTCCTCATGAGGGGGTAATTTCAAGAATCTCCATTTATAAACAGAGGATTGAGCTAATCTATTAATTTCAGCGTAACCAAAGTCTTCTTCTATCTCTACCCTATCTACCGAGCCGTCAGGCAGAACCCAGATTTTTAATTTCCCATGAAGGGATTGACCTCTTTTTTCTAACCATTCAGGAATCTTGAATTTGGGTTGATATAAAGCCTTTCTCGCAGATGCAGGCCAACTAATGTAAATATTAGGTCCTGTAGTCTCTGCATCATCACCATATTTTGTTCCTGCATTTGGAGGAGGAACCAAGCTTCCTGGCGATGACTTCCCTTCTCCAACATAAGGGACTTCTGCCTTAGTTACTCCTTTAGGCACAGGTATCTCGCCATGAAATTCATTCCTTTCAATCCCTGCTGGAGCAGGAGGAAGAGGAATAGGGGTTATGATTTCCTTTACCTCCTTGACGACCATAGGTTTATATGGGACTATAAGTTTTTTAACAGATTCAGGAATCCTTTTTAATTTTAATTCCTGTTTTCTTTTAATTGCCCCTATTCTTCTACTCTTTACAGGTTTATGTTTTAAAACAGGTTGTTCGCTTTGGGGTAGTTCTATCATAGAAATTTCAATGGTTTTGAATATTGGTAAATGTCGTGGAAATGTAATGAAAAAGAAGATTATAGCTAAACAGATATGAAAGAAAATAGAGACACCTAAAGAACGCTCAAACACCCGATTATAAAACATATTTTCCCCTCTTTATTAACCGTTTGAGTTGTTTGA
>JBDRHR010000192.1:0-2780 GCA_043816605.1 Nitrospirota bacterium | reverse complement strand
TCAGGGACAGACACCTTGGTTTCTATGTAGGCACCCAAACCTACACCCACCCCGACATATCGGAGTGTCGGGTGCGCCGCTTTTGCGGCGTGATGGTTTGGTGCCCCGCCTCCTGCGGGGAGTCAGTCCCTTCGAGCGGAGTCAGTCCCTATGAAAGAGGTGGGTGGTTTTAAGACAGACCCTTACCAGCATGAGCATGACCGGGACCTCGATCAATACCCCTACAACTGTTGCCAACGATGCGCCCGATGACAGACCAAATAACATAGCGGAAGTGGCAATCGCAACTTCAAAATGGTTGCTTGCCCCGATAAGGGCAGATGGCGCTGCGTCCCGGTAGGGTAGTTTCAGCCACCTGGCCAATAGATAGGTGATAGTGAATATCAGGCAGGTCTGTATAAAAAGGGGTATTGCTATCAGGAGTATCACCTGCGGCTGGTTGATGATAAGCTCTCCCTTAAAGGAGAATAAAAGGATAAGGGTTGTAAGGAGCGCGCCTATTGATACGGGGGTCAGATAGTGCAGGAACCTCTCTTCAAACCACTTGAATCCCTTTCTGGCGATGATAAGCTTTCGGGTCTGATACCCTAAGGCAAGGGGCAATCCCACATATATGACTACGGATAATACAATCGTTTGCCAGGGTATCGGCATTTTATTCACACCTAAGAGCCATCCGCCTAAAGGGGCATAGAGAAAGAGCATCGTCAGTGAATTTATAGCTACCATGACCAGGGTATGCCCGTCATTGCCCTTGGATAGATGTCCCCAGATAAGGACCATTGCCGTGCATGGCGCGATGCCCAATAAGATACAGCCGGAAATATACGACCTGTATAATTCTACCTGCTGGCCCCCCTTAACAATTTCAAACCCCGGAAGCCAACCTTTAAAAAATACCCCCAAAAAGAGGGACGCGATAGCAAGCATGGTAAAAGGTTTAATGCACCAGTTAACGAATAATGTCAGGATAACCGGTTTGGGCGTCTTTCCGGCCTTGATAACTTCAGCGAAGTCTATTTTCACCATAATAGGGTACATCATAAAGAAAAGACATATCGCTATAGGGATTGATACCTGATAGACTGAAATCCTGTCTAATGCAATAGCTGCCTGCGGGAACAGCTTTCCGAGCAGGATGCCTAAACCAATACATCCTATAACCCAGAGTGTCAGGTATTTCTCAAAAAAACTCAGTTTTTTTTCTTCGCTGATAATATGTTCCATGGTTTTTTATAATTAAGCGGGGCCTGCTTCCGCAGAAAGCGGAACACCCAGCCATTCCCGCAGGAGGCGGGACACTCAACAATCATTTATGTTGAGGTGCATATAGGTTTGGGTGCCTTTGCCTGTTTCTCACGGGGAGAAGCAGGGAGTCTGGATGTTACCTGATACTTACCTTTATTACCCGATGTTTTCCACTTAGATGGGCACATTTTGGGCACAAACAAAAATGACTAAAACAGTTAAGGCCAACCTACCTTCAAGAAAGTTAAATGGACGTTTAAATCTTGTCGGTTGAAAAAATAGAAACTTCCCACTTATTGTAATAATGTTCACTGCTATAAAAATGCGGAATAAATGTTTGTGTTATATAATTTTCTCAAACATTATTTTACCTGCTCTATGACACCTTCTTGCGAATATCACCAAACTTTCCAAAGCAGATAAGTCTATCACCTAAAATAAATTTGGTATCCGGGGAGGGATTAGGAGTTATCTTGTCATCTCGTTCTACTGCCAAGACTAAAATATTAAATTTAGGCAAATCCGCTTCTTCAAGATTTTTATTTAAAACAGGGCTATCTTTACAAACTTCGATCCGAGATACACCATAGCCACCAGTTGCCACGACAAGCTCCTCGAATGAAACTGGCTCAATAATTTGTCTTTTAATTATGTGCGCTTTTAGAATACTGGTAATTTTTTCAGCAAGCCTAGAATTAATAACAATTCTATATATTACATAGACACCCAAGATAATGATTACTAGATTTACCCAGGGGATCAGATAAGACGGAATGATTGAATTCACAAAAGGAATTTTATATACAGTTACCCAATCAGTCCTCAATGAATTAGCAAAAGTAGCAATTAATGTAACAAGGCCAGCGTGTCCCAAAATCATAAGAACAGAAGCTATTTTTCTTCTCTGGGGATTGCTAGTAACCAACTCAGATTCCCGAGTAGTAAATCCTGTTCCTGTAAAACAAGACAAAGCTTGAAATTTAGCCAGAGGCCAAGGAAGGCCAGTTATTTGAAATGCAATAGCTCCAATTCTAACCGTGATAAACGACACTCCTATAACAACTAGAAACAATAATAAATTCATCATCACCTACCTTTTATTGATTTATTATCTTACCTAACTTTCAAAATTGTAAGCAATTTAATCTTCCTAAAGATGCTCATAAATTTCAGGGCTCGAAATGGGCCCATTTTATGCGGGAGTAGTCTTGTTCAAGGACAGGCACCTTGGTTTCTATCTAGTCCGATATCTGCGGGGACAATCCCTTACCTTTATTCTACGCCTAATGGCGGGGTTGTCAATGGGCGGATTCTACTTTATATGATATGAAAAATAGCCGCTGCCCCTTTTTTCCTCATTAATTGGTTTTTATTCATTATTTTTTTTGGAGCTCCTTAAAACAAAACGAATACCCAGTATTATGAAAATACCACAGATGATAAGTACAGAGATTGATTTTGGTCCAGTTATATCATTTACTGGTTTTCCTGTAATTATATCAAAAATATAGACAAATATGACACCCAGCACA
>JBDRHR010000191.1:0-4527 GCA_043816605.1 Nitrospirota bacterium | reverse complement strand
AATCCCTCCCTTTTGAAATTTTGGCGACATCTATTTTCTTGAAAATACAAAGAAAAGAAAAGAGAAAAAATAAGGAAACATAAGGTGTCGCCTTAATTCCTTTATCGGCATTTTTATAAAAATCTTCACTTTCTTTTCTTTATCTCTTTTTATTCTTCCACCTCTCTTATACCTTATTTATCATTCACTTACTGAAGATGGGGAATTTCTGAGATTCGTAAAATTTGCTTGACAAAATATTGGTTATTATGTTATTATAGTTAAATTGGAAATACAATAGAGGAGGTTAAGAATTAAAAAATATTAATTAAAAATTTAGGGAAATCGCAATTTTCTTAATTTTTAATTCATGATTTTTAATTTATAATTTCATGAAGGAGGGATTAAACAATGAAAAAATTAGTCATAATATTTTTATGCTGTTTATTCTTTATAGGGATAAGTGGAAATGTTCGGGCTCAAGACGATAAAACCCTTTATGAGCAAGCAGAAAGCACATTTAAATCTGGTAATTTTGATGAATCCATCGGGTTATACCAAAAATACTTAGACTTTTATCCATCTGGGGACAAAATTCCTGATGTCCAATTTAGATTAGCTGAATGCTCATTTCAGCAGCGTGATTTTACCAATGCGGCAGTCCTCTATGAAAAAGTAGCAAATTTATATCCGGAGTTAGATCCCGCCAAACAAGCCTTGAGCCGGGCAGGAGAGTCTTTCCAGAAAACAGGTGATTATGCCAATGCTAAAAGGGTATTTACCAAACTAAAAAACCGCTATCCTGATACCCTTGAGGCAGACTATGCCAAATATAATCTTGCAGAATTGGAAAAATATATACCGTCTCCGAAACCCGCCACACCTACTACGACTAAAGGAGAAGGTGTAGAAAAGCCCAAAACCACAGAAACTATAACTGAAGAGGAACTGTTGCAAAAGGGCAAGGAGACATTTGAGGCTAAGAATTATCAACAATCTATCCCTGTGTTTAAAGATTTTTTAAAAAGCTTTCCCAAAAGTGGTTTTGCCCATTATGCCCAACTTAAAATAGCCGAATCCTTTTATTATCAACAGAAATTCGAGGAGGCTTTAAAGGAGTATAAAAAGGTAGTTACAGATTATCCGGAAAGTAAATATGTTGATTATGCCCTCTATTCTATTGGCTGGTGTAATTACCGGGTAGGTAATGATGAAGATGCTATCTCTTCATTTGAAAGATTAATAAAAGAACATCCAGATAGTAAATATGTGGCATCTTCACAAAAAGCTATTGAAAAAATCAAACTTGAATATAACGAAAAGAAGGCAAAAGAATTATTATCTACAGCTAAATCACTTTATGCAAAGAAAAAAAATAGGGAGGCTAAAAATAACCTCAAAGAATTAATTGAAAAATATCCTGAGAGTGAAGTTGTAAATGAGGCAAAGGAATTATTAACAGAAATTGACGAGCAATTAGTTGCCGGCTCATACAAAGAGGCATCGGCAATATATGAGCGAGGTGAAAAGGCACTTAAAGATAAAAATCACGATGAGGCAATCCATGAATTTAAACGGGTAATATTTGAATTCCCTGAAAGTGAATACGCCAAATTAGCTGGTAAGGCTATTGCCTTAATTGAAGAAGAAAAAACTTACCTGTTAGCCAAAACAAAATGGGAAGACTCAGTAAAACTTTATGAAGAACAAAAACTTGCTAAGGCAAAAGAAGGATTTGAAGAGATAGTCAAGGAATATCCTCAAACAAAGTATAAAGAGGAAGCAGAAGAAAAGTTAATTGAGTTAGAAACCAAAGAGGGTGAATTGGGAGCCTATAATACATATAAAAAGGCACTTTCAAAAATGCAAGAAAAGGATTATCCTGAGGCGATAAATACCTTCCATGAAATATTGACTAATTATTCCAATACTGAGTATGTTAGCCTGGCTCAAGCCGGAATTAATTCTGCACAAGAAGCTATGAAAAATGAACGAGTAAGACGCAAATTCGATATTGCCAGACGATATTATGAATTAGGCGATTATAAAAGTGCTCAGGGATGGTTTGAGGATATAAAAGAAAATTATCCTGATACTGAATATGCTAAAAAAGCAGATGAGAGTTTAATTGCTATTTCAAAAATTGGAACTACAAAAGGTGTTGAAGGAGAATATAATCTTGGGATTAGATTTTATGAGCAGGGTAATTTACAAGAGGCTATTGCACAATTTAAAAAGGTAATTGATAACTACCCAAATACTAAATTTGCTAAAGCCGCCCAGGAGTCATTAATTATTGCTACCAGGAAACTAAATGATGAACAGGCAAAAGTCCTTTATGATGACGCCCGTAAATTCCAGGGATATGGTGAGTATAAATTTGCCGGTGAACAATATGATAAACTGATTAATGAATATCCGGATAGTTATTGGACGGTCTATGCCGTTTATGGAAAGGCAGAAATACTTTATGCTAATGAGGAATTTAATAAGGCTAAAGTAGAATGGCAAAAAGTAGTAGATAACTTCCCTGCTTCTGATTTAGTCCCGCATGCTTTATATCATGTTGCAGAATGCTATGAGCAACAAGGGGATAATAAAAAAGCCTGCTCAACTTATGAACGATTACAAAAAACTTATCCTGAGAGCATATATGCCCAGGGGGAGTTGGCAGAATTAATTAAGGATAAAATTGTTACGCTGAAGGCAAAAGAATAAAAGAAGGGTATGAGATGAAAAAACTTTTTTATCGCTTCGGTAAATTAAATGAGGAAGAAGAATTAAAATTGAACTATGCAGATGGTCTCTCTCACACTGTTGAAGAACATATTGAGTCGGGATTTTTTATAATGAAAATCCCTGTATTGGATGATATCCCTTATCGCATATTTGATAGTATGACAAAATATCAGAAATGGGCAAATAAAAATTTACCTAAGTGGTTAGGATATTATAAATGCTAAATAAACTCGTAGAATTAGTAGAAGTTCTTAATAAATATAAGGTGGAATATCTTTTTATCGGAAAGGGTGGTGCCATTCTATATGGATATCCAGGCACTACTCAAGACATAGATATATTCCCCAAAAAATCAGAGGAAAATTGCAAAAAGATTAGAGATGCATTGAAAGAACTCGGATTTGCTATGGATAAAATGCTTGAACAAGGAATAATTACCGGCAAAGATTTTATTCAGATTAGAGGTGGTCCCTTTCCTCTTGATATAATATTTGCACCTGATGGAATAGAATCTTTTGATAAAGCGATGGAGCATAGCAAACTTATTGATAACAGATTTCCTTGTGCTTCAATTGAGGATATAATTGAGAGTAAAAAGTCTGCTAATAGACAAAGGGATAGAGAAGAACTACCACGATTAGAAGCTTTTAAAGATGAATTAAGGAGGAAATTTAGATGGAAAAAGTAAGTATTGGAGTAATTGGAGGCAGTGGGCTGTATCAAATGGAGGGACTTGAGGAGATTGAAAAAAAGCAGGTGAATACACCTTTTGGCTTGCCGTCTGACGATATTGTGATTGGTAATCTGGAGGATAAAAAAGTTGCCTTTTTGCCAAGACATAAAAGAGGACATTGCATTCTACCCTCAGAGGTAAATTCAAGGGCAAATATCTATGCTTTAAAATCATTAGGGGTTGAACAGATAATCAGCGTCAGTGCGGTAGGCAGTTTAAAGGAAGAGATAAAACCGTTAGATATTGTCATTCCTGACCAATTATTTGACCACACCAAGGCAAGACCGCAGACCTTTTTTGGAGAGGGTGCTGTAGGACATATAAGTTTTGCCGACCCTTACTGCCCGATTTTAAGTAAATTGCTATTTGAGGCAGGTAATGGATTAGGTTACTCTATTCATCAGGGAGGCACCTACATCTGTATTGAAGGACCTCAGTTTTCCACGCGAGCTGAATCTAATATATATCGTCAATGGGGACTTGATATTATCGGTATGACTAATTTACCAGAGGCTAAATTAGCCCGTGAAGCGGAAATTTGCTATGCAACTATTGCCTTAGTCACAGATTATGATGTCTGGCATGAAGCGGAAGAAGATGTTACGATAGAAATGGTGTTAAATAATCTAATGAAAAATGTAGAGCATGCCAAACAAATGCTTAAAACAGTAATTTCACAAATTCAAGATACCACAACGAGGCAAGCCTCTCGGCAATGTGTCTGTGCTACAGCCCTTAAAGATGGAATAATCACCAGCCCTGAATTAATCCCTCACACGGTTAAAGAGAAATTAAAGCTTTTGATTGACGAATACCTGTAATAAGAGAATAATGGTTGAAATTGAGCTAAAATTTTGCAAGTAGTGAAATTTGGTGAGTAGGAGGATTAGAGTCAGACCTTGAATGTAGAATGTAAATTTGTTTGCATTCCACATTCAAGGTCTAACCCAATACTGTTCGGAATGATTTAGAATCTATGATAATAATTACACCTCTTCGGGGTTAAAATATTAGTGCATTACATTATTAGCTATAATAATACCAGCCCTTTGGGCTTCAAGAACAAGAATAAACCC
>JBDRHR010000190.1:0-4835 GCA_043816605.1 Nitrospirota bacterium | reverse complement strand
CCCCCGAAAACTGACCGAGACCAAATAGTCGTAATGGGTCAGTTACCAGTAGAAATTCACTAATTCAGGTAGAAGCGAAAGCAAGCAATAGGCAGGGACAAGCCTTGCAGATATAAGTATTTCTGTGGTTTTTTTATAGCGACGACCCTTTGTCGATTTCCACTGATAACTGACCCATTACGTTGATGGCATTTATGTTTTAAAAGTGCACTTTTCTAATCCTAAAATAATTATTAAAAAATAGTAGTAGTACCTCATGACACTTAAAATTGTGGGGTAAGGATAATCTTAGATTTTTGCAAAATTAAAAAATTGTTAATTTGAACAGGCGACTAACACATATTAAATATCAAAAATTAAATATTAAAATTACATATCAAAATGTAAAATTAAATCGTAATTCGTTCTCCGTGCATTATTTAATGAATAGCAAACTTCCATTTTGATTTTTAATTTGTCATTTTGCATTTTAATATTTGATATTTAATTTTCACGCACTAAAATTTATTTTGCAGAACTCTAAAAGATAAATTAATAAAGGAGGGGTTAGAGGGTTGTTGCTCTTCTATGGAAATTTTCCCCAGCAACTAACCCATTATTTTGGCACATAAGTAAGGGAATAGAGAACATTCCCTATTAGCTACCCTATTTTTTGGTCGGGGCAAGAGGATTTGAACCTCCGACCTCTGAGTCCCGAACCCAGCGCTCTACCAAGCTGAGCTATGCCCCGATTTAATTAAAAATTATGAATTATGAATTATTTTCTAACTCCTCAATTTTTAATTTTTAATTCATAATTTTTAATTCTGCTTCCATCCATATTTACCAATTAATGGCACAAATACACAACCTCCGGCATCTTGAGTAAGTAATTCACCATCTCTTTTGGTGATAATGGTTAATGTTTGAAAAAATTTATCACCTTTGGGTATGATTAAAATACCATTATTTACCAATTGATCTGTTAATATTTTAGGTACATCTGGTGCTGCCGCCGTAACAATGATTCGGTCAAAAGGGGCAAAATTTGCTAACCCCAAGGTACCATCACTTAAAACAGTCACAATATTTTTATATTTTAATTTTTCTAAAAGTACCTTCTGTGCCTTTTCGAATAAAATTTTTACCCGTTCAATGGTATAGACCCTTTGAACTAATTCAGCTAATACTGCGGCTTGATACCCTGAGCCTGTGCCTATTTCCAGAACCCTTTCCGTGCCTGACAATTTTAAATATTGTGTCATTAGAGCGACCATATAAGGTTGAGAGATGGTTTGTCCACAGCCAATAGGCAATGGATGGTCACCATAAGCCTTTGATTGAAGAGCCTCTTCTACGAATAACTCACGCGGGACTTTCAGTATTGCCTCTATTACCTTCTCATCAAAAATTCCTCGCTTTATAATATTCTCATTAACCATCTTTTTTCTTTCCGATTCAGAGCGTTGGTTCAATGTCCCCCTCCATGTCCTCCACCGGCGGGTTTTTTAGCCGCCGCCTCATCTGAAATAAACTTTTCACTTATTGGTTGGTCCATGCTAAGGGCAATTGAGTCATCACCTTCTGATGGTTTAGAAAAACCTTCCGGTTTAGCCTTTCCCCCATGTCCTCCTCCATGACCTTCAGCTTTCTTAGTAGCCTCTTTCCCTTTTTCTTCTTCTAACTTTTTAGTTATTTCTTCTAATTTCTTTTTCTCAATCCGTTGAGATAACTTCTCAATAATTTCCTTATCCATCCCTTTTCCACCCGGTACGATATAATTTATTTTATCCTTAGCATAGAGGTGTTCATGTCCTGCAGAAACAGATACATCTACCAATTCTTGCGCCCATTGTTCTTGAGGTGTCTGATAAGAAATAAGATAGATGTTTTGATTTTTAGTTTCTTTCAACATAGTTTTATAGAGTTTTTGAGCCTCAACCGATTTATATGCTAGAAAATAATCCCCCAAACTAAGTTCTGCTAAATTTCTTAATGAGTTAGTTTGGTCTTGTAGTCGATAATCAATAACAAATATGGGAATATGATTATTTTTAGCATAGAAACTATATTCTCTAAATAATGTTCCTTCTTCTACTTCATCACCGCAGACTATTAAACAAATAGCCTTTTTACATATTAAATTAGTCATATTACTCATTCCAAGTCTAATTGCTGAAAAAATAGCATCTTTATCCTTATGTTGAGCAAAGGTTAATTTCTCTACACTGTTTCTTAGAGCTGTTTTATTCCGGGTAATTGGTTGAATCTGTTTTATGTCCTCATTAAAGCCAATAATAGATACTGCTTGAACCCCACCATTTAATTCATCAATAAATTTATTTAACAGCTTTTGAATATCCTTTTTGTACTTAGCCATTTTGTTAGATGTGTCAATGATAAAGGTTGTGACGGAATATTCACTCTCGAGCAATGGGGTACTAATGGTTATAGGACGCATCCGTCTGCCCTGCTCTTCTACTTTAAAGTTATTGACAGTCAAACAAGAAATAGGTGTTTTATTTTGTGTCGTGATGAGCACCGGCATAGTAATAGTTGGATACTGACTTGTATCTATGCTCTCGACAAGAATATCAAACTGTGTTTTTTTAAATCCATCAGGCATAAAGATAGAGATGGAATTTTTGTCAAAATTAGTTACATACAATAATCCATATTTATTTATGGCTAATCCGGAAGGAGATGAGAGTTTTGAGCCTACGGTTATTCCTTCCCAAATCTCTGTTTCAATATTAAATTTAAAAATAAGTCCTTGTAAAAAGGCAAGATATAATTTTCCATCCCCTCCATAAGTTATTCCTCCAGTCGTTAATCCTTCTTGTGGGAGGGCAAAACTGTTTTGAAAGTTGCCGGAAGTAGCAAATTTTTTAAGATATTTACCACCATGTTCAATTACCCAAATCCCTTTTTTTTCATCTAAGGCTATGCCGACAGGATTAAGGAGTTTATCCTTATCTTTTCCAATTTTGCCAATTTCTCCTATAAATTTCCCTTCTTTAGAAAATACTTGAATTCTACTATTGCCGGTATCAACTACATAAATATTTGCCTCCTTATCTAACGCTATTCCTTTAGGATTTTTAAATTCACCTCTATTTTTACCTTCTTTGCCAAACCTTATCAAGAAATTTCCATTGGAATCAAATTTTTGCACTTGGTGATTGCCGGAGTCGGTTACATAAATATTATCTTCCATATCCAGGGCAATGCCATAAGGTTTATTCAAGGTTTCTTTCTGCCCAAATTGTCCTAAATAATTGCCCAGTGATGAGAATTTCAAGATAGCATTACTGCCAAAACTACAAATGTAAAGATTGTCTTCTGAATCTATACCTGTTCCCGCAGGATTATAAAATGTAGATTCTTCAATTTTATCGGCATCAATAGTATCCAGGGATTCATATATGTTAGAACTCGCAGGAATTTCTAAATACATCTTCATCTTCCGCTTGATTTCAGAGGTGTCTTCCTTACTTAATTTTATAAATCTATTCCAAGCAGAGAAAAATTGGTCCATCTGTCCTGCTCGATAGTAACTTTTGCCCAGCCAATACCACGCTTGAGCAAAATCAGGTTTTATGTCCAATGCCTTTTTATATAAGCAAATAGCCTCATCAAATTCTGCACCGTTGTATAAACTAAATGCCTGCTTTAAGTACTCATCAACCCTTCCCTGTAATGGGTCATATCTCTCGGCTAAAGTTATGCCAGGAATTAGTATTATTGTCAAGAATATAAGTAATTTATTCATTTATACATACCTTTCTTATGGTTCGACAGTGGTTCGACAGGCTCAGGGTGACACCGTGTCATGGTGAGCCTGTCGAACCATTGTCGAACCATTCCTGGACATATTCAACAATCATATTCTCTCTTCCTCATTTTTGAAGTTAATTTATTTATCCATACACCTTTCTCGGAGACTCCGAATTGCCTCTTCCGGTCCTTGTCCACTTTGATAGACAAAAGAGCCGGCAACTAAAACATTTGCCCCTCTTTTGACAACCTCACAAGCGGTATCAAGATTTATGCCGCCATCTACCTCCAACTCTAATTTTAGGTTTTTTTGAGTTATAATTTTATTCAATTCCTCTATTTTAGGTAAAACCTCGTAGATAAATCCCTGTCCGCTAAAGCCGGGATTAACAGTCATGATTAATACCACATCAAGCTCTTCTAATACCGGGTAAATCTTATCTAAAGGGGTAGGGGGATTGATAGCTACCCCAACCTTTATCCCGGAGGCTTTAATCATCTGTATATTTGGTTTCAGGTCATCTACAACTTCAGCATGAAAGGTTATTAAGTCAGCCCCCGCTTCAATAAATTTTGGGATAAATTTATCCGGATTGGTAATCATCAGGTGGACATCAAAAAAAAGTTTGCTTTTTTTTCTTATATTTGAGACTACCTGCGGACCAAAGGTAAGATTATCTACAAAATGTCCATCCATAATATCCCAATGTAGCCAATCGGCTGAATCTTCTATCTTTTCTATATCTTTGACTAACGCTCCGAGGTCAGCCGACAGAACAGAAGGGGCTATTTTTATCATCTATTTTAATTTCCTTTTAAAATTATTGGGTGACCAAACTTGTTTGGGTCAAACTTGTTTGAATAAGATTCCTCAATATCTTTCTGTAATTCATCATAGCATAATTTAGTATTTTTGTCAAGGGAGAACTATGGTCTCTCTGAATATTCGATAAAACAAATTCGAGTTTTACATTCCTTTATAAAACTGTCAATGAAATGGTGTCCAATGGGCAAGAGAGCATGTGTTTTTCATTCTATGAAGGTAGGGATGTTTCATTTTGAGAGTAACAGAAAATTGT
>JBDRHR010000189.1:0-2222 GCA_043816605.1 Nitrospirota bacterium | reverse complement strand
GGTCGAGGGGTCAAGTGTAATAAGGAAAAACTCTTCACTTAAACCCTTGAACCCTCGAATCCTGGACCCCTTTTCTCCCCCTGATAACTGACCCATTACAAATCTTCCCTCTTAATTTAGGGTCAAGTATGTCCCGAAGTCCATCCCCTAATAAATTAAAACCAATCACTACCGTAGCGATAGCCAGTCCGGGAAAAATCGAAAACCAGGGGGCAGTAAGGATAAAATTACTGCCGGTGCTTACGATAGAGCCCCAACTTGGGGTGGGAGGTTGTGCACCTAAACCGAGAAAACTTAAAGATGCCTCACTTAAAATAAAACTGCCAATTCTTAAAGTAGCCACGACAATGATGATAGGAAAGATATTAGGGAGAATATGTTTTAGAACTATTCTTAGATTACCAGCACCAATTACTTTAGCTGAGTCTATATAAGCCTGTTCTTTAACAGATAACACTACCCCTCTGATTAATCGGGCAAATTCTGCCCAACCTACAAAACTTAAGGCAATGTATAAGGTAATCAGTCCTGGCCCAATGGCTACGGCAATACCAATGGCTAAAAGTAATCCCGGGAAGGCTAACATAATGTCAGTTAAGACAATGATTAGTTTGTCTATCTTTCCACCCATATAACCTCCTAATGTGCCGATTACAAAGCCAATAAACAGGCTTAAAAAAGTAGCTATTATTCCTACGGCTAAAGAGATTTTTGCACCGGACAGAATCCGGGAAAATATGTCCCTTCCAAGATTATCTGTGCCGCAAAAATGCCTTAAGTCTGGTGCTTGTAGTCGCTCTTCAAGATTAATTTTAAGTGGGTCATAAGGAGCAATTAAAGGGGCAAAAATAGCCATTATGACAAATATGCTGATGGTAATTATTCCGAGCAATGCCGCCTTATTTTTATATAATCTTTTCATTTGAAAATACCAATGTGTAAGATACCATGATTTACTTGATTTAAATGATTACCTTGATTTAAATGATTACCTTGATTTATCATAGGAATCTATATAATCATAAAAATCATGCTCTATTACACATTTCCTTGTTTTCGCCCAATTTTCATTCTCATTTGTGCCGACTAAGTCGACATGAATATTTCATTTTATCCTAATCCTTGGATTTAAAAAATGATATAAAACATCTACAATTAAATTAACTATGACAAATACAAATGCACCAAAAAGCACTGTGCCCATCACTACCGGTATATCCCTCTTCATAATTCCATCCACCGCATATCTACCTAATCCAGGCCAACCAAATACTGTTTCGGTAAGTACCGAGCCATTAAGATAACTTCCAAAGTCTAAACCAATAATAGTCACAATAGGAATAAGACAATTCCTCAAGGCATGTTTAAATATCACCACACGCTCTTTTAATCCCTTAGCCCTTGCTGTTGTTATGTAATCCTCTCCTAAAATTTCTATCATTGATGTGCGTGTAATTCGAGCAATCAAAGCCACAGACCGCAAACCGAGAGTAGTAGCAGGTAAAATAAGATGAAACAGGTTACCATCACCCATTCCAGAGGCAGGTAGCCAGCCGAGTTTAATAGAAAAGACAAAGATAAGAAGTAACCCAAACCAAAATACGGGCGTAGAGATGCCAAATACGGCTAAGACCATTACCAGCCGGTCCAAAAGTGAACCTCTTCTTATCGCCGCAAATATTCCTATTGATACACCAAATATGATGGCAATAACCATAGCTGCTATCGCTAATTTCAGGGTATTGGGAAATTTTTCAATTATCGCCTCATTTATCGGCTGTTTAGTTGAGAACGACCTGCCTAAATTACCATGAATAATTCTAAAGAGGTAAGAAATATATTGAATGTGAAAGGGTTTATCAAGTCCCATCTCTGTTTTTATTTGCTTAACAGTTTCAGGACTTGCCCGCTCCCCAACTATACTTGATGTAGGATCCCCTGGAATAACATAAATCAGCACAAAGGTAATAGTGGCTATTCCTAATAAAACAGGAATGGTTAATAATAATCGTTTAATAATGTAAATTGCCATTTTCTCATTTATAACATAAATTCAAGAAAAAGTCAAGTGTTCTATTAGTTGTCCAGAAATTCCCCATCTTTGTTTCCCATGGAAAAAGTTAATTAAACTTCTGTCTAATGCCAACATCTCCCCCTTTCCCCAAAATCTCCATTTTGAGATCTATATTTAAACTGTTCGAAACAGCGTTTTGGAAGGTATC
>JBDRHR010000188.1:0-3667 GCA_043816605.1 Nitrospirota bacterium | reverse complement strand
CAACATATAAAAAACTTTTCCCGTAATGGGTCAGTTATCAGGGGGGAGAAAAGGGGTCAAGGATTCGAGGGTTCAAGGGTTTAAGTGAAGAGTTTTTCCTTATTACACTTGACCCCTCGACCCCTTAACCCCTTGAATCCTGTTAATACATTTTTCCATATTTCCCCCGAAGACTGACCCATTACCTTTTCCCTGACACATTTTTTCGTGTTGCCAACTTAACAAACCATTTTCATTTGACAAACAGCGATTTTGGTGGTATAATGTTGCCGGGAAGGTATCAGTAATTAGATGAGAAAGTGAGAAAGTGGGAAAATGAGCAGGTGAGAAAATCTCACTTTCTCCATCCATGGGGAGAAAAAATGCCAAAATCAGATTCAAGAGGTTTTACCCTCATAGAGGTAATGGTGGCGATAACTATTTTTGCCGTCAGCTTGATAGTTATCCTTAATCTATTCTCCAGAACCATTAGCTCAACTGCGGATATTCGTTACTACACCGTTGGACTTATCTTAGCTCAATCTAAAATGGTAGAGATTAAAAGTGGTTTAGAGACGAATTTAGAAGGCATTTTTGAAGAAGGTGCTGTTGAATATGAATGGGCAGTGGCGATTAATCAGTCACCATGGGAAGGAATAGAGGAAACCCAACTTCAGGTGTTCTGGCAAGGAAGAAAAGGCAAAAAAACTATTGAATTGATTGGTTATCGAGTCATTCAACCGATAGAAGACAAAGAGGAAAAGAGTGAATAAACAATCAGGTTTTACCTTAATAGAACTTTTAGTTACTTTGTTAATTATTAGCATTTTAGTGGCTTTAATTGCAAGTTCGTTTACTTTGGGGCTAAAATCATGGACTGGTGTATCAAAAAAGATAGAGGTATATCAACGCGTTAGGGTGTGCATAGACATGATGTCCTCAAGACTCCAGAATGCCTTTATCTCACCGTTGAACAGAAATTTAACCTTTAAAGGGAATAGATATTCCTTGAGCTTTGTTACTACCTCATCAAGTAGAGAAGGTTTGACCAAAATAGACTTTGGAGTAGAAAAAGGGTTAAGGGAAGAATTATTAGGCACTCTGGAATTAGAGGGCAAAGAAACAGAAAAGGTGTTTTTAAATAAGGGGATAGAATCGCTCGAATTTATGTATTATGACCCTAATGATGAGCAATGGAAAGAAAATTGGGACTCATCAAGTCGCGACTCTTCTACATTTATGCGATTACCACTTGCGGTTAAAATCGCTATTACCTTCTCTACAACCGATGATAAGGAGGCTTGCCTCGTTGTAGAAAAGATTACTATCCCGGAAGTGGTAGTAATGATTTCTGGAGGGACGAAACCAATGAAGGAGCAAAAGAAAAGTGAAAAAGAAAAATAACTCCCAAAGAGGTATGGCATTGCTCATGACGCTCTGGTTAGTGATTATACTTGCCGTTATGGTCTTTGAATTGGTTAATTTAGTGAGGGTAGAGTCAAATGTGGTTATTAATTTTAAGGAGGATGCTCAAAGCTATTTTTTAGCTGAAGCGGGTATTATTCAAGGGATAAATTCTTTGCTTGATGATGAATCTAAGGATTATGACTCTCTTGAAGATGTATGGGCACAGGAGATCTCTCAAGAATTAGAAACAGGCAGTTTTACCGTGAAAATAGTCGATGAACAAAGAAAGATAAATATTAATGAAATAGATACCGCTGTCCTGAAAGAATTTCTTAAACTATGGACACCGTTAAATAGTGATGAATTAACTGAGAGTATCAATGATTTTAAAGATGCAAATTTAAAAAAGTGGGATGGTGGATTAGAGGAAGGAAACAATAAAAATCTATTATTTGACACTATTGAGGAATTGCAATTAGTTCCGGGGATAGTTGAAGGAAATCTTTTTTATAAACTAAAAGACTATATTACAGTTACGGGTAAGATTAATTTAAATATTGTTGACAATAAAACCCTGGCGACTTTGATGTTTGAGGCAGGAACATATACGGAGTTAAGCAATAACGAAGCAAGCTTCCTGGAATCAGAGAAAACCATTGAAGGGTACGAAAAGATGGCAGATGTGGCAATTAACATGAGAAAGGCTAAGAAAGAGGGAGAAGGCTCATTACCTTACATCATCACTAATACCGATACAAGACTTATTACCGCTTTAGGTGAAGAACATTATGAAAGAATAAAACCTTATGTTACCTGGCTTGGGAAAATAAATGTTAATACGGCAGGAAAAGAGGTTTTGTCTGCCTTTTTTTTAGGTGTCTTAGGGGCGGATTCAGGCCATTTTGCCGATGAGATAATTAGCGCTCGTAATAAATCACCATTTAAAACATATCAAGAGTTAAATGAAATAGCGGATTTTACTACCATTAACAAGGCTAATGATTATATCCCTGTCCGTGAATATCTTACTATCAAATCTACTTGTTTTACCCTTGAATCAATTGGACAGTCAAAGGAAAGTCAATTGATAAAGAAGATAACGACAATTGTGGAACGACGAGAAGAAAAGGATGGACGGTTTCAGATAAAGATACTAAGTTGGCATACTGAATGATAGGCTGTAGGCTATTAGGCTATTAGGCTGTAGGAAGGAGATGGGTTGAATGTTTGGGGTATGACTCACAAACTTACAAGTTCTGCGACTACAGCCTATCCTTACCTTTTTCCTTTAATTCCATCAACTTCTCTGCTATGTAAAAGTCTAACGGGGTATCAATATCTATTGAATCGATAACCTCCATAATGACGCCCCGAATATCCTGTTGTTGCCAATCCTTACCACTTAATATTGTCTCTGTTTTGCTTACCACCACCGCACCATTCAATCTATAAATTTCAGGTAAATCCTGCCTTCTTAATGATTTTTCACCGGTATCAATAAATGGCTTGACCCTATCTCCATCTAATTTACGCATCCAATAAGGATGAATTTCTGACTCGGTAATGGTAATCACTGTGTCTGCATCTGTATCTAAAATTTTTTTAATAGCCTCATCAATATATTTTACTTCTCGTAAAGGAGAGGTAGGTTGTAATAATACCACAAAATCCGGGATATACTCTTCGGATTCAAGATACCTCAAAGCATGTTGAATAACCGGCAGGGTCGGTGAGGTGTCTGTAGCTAATTCCTTTGGCCTTAGAAATGGTACTTCAGCCCCATACTCTTCGGCTATCTTAGTTATCCGGGCATCATCCGTTGAGACAATTATCCTATCTAAGTATTTTGATTTTAGTGCCTCAATAATAGTATAAGCAATCAAAGGAATGCCTTGAAGTGGTTTTATGTTTTTTAAGGGGATACTTTTAGACCCACCCCTTGCTGGAATAATTCCTAAGAACTTTTTTGTCATCTAAATTCTTTCCTAACTATATTTTAACACAGGTATATTTGTAAGTCAAGGAAAATTTACTCCACAAAGAATACGGAAAGGTAAAGGTAAAAGTAAAGGTAAAGGTAAAGGTTAAGGTTAAGGTTGAGTCTTCCATTTCTCAACCTTAACCTTTCACATCACCTTGATGGTAATGGGTCAGTGAAATGGGAGTGCAAGCTAAAGGGAATGTTTGAAAATACCGATAAAGGAATTATGAGTTTTTGTGAAGATTGTTTTAAGAAGCAACAACAAATTGATAGTTTAAAAACTGAAATAGGAAATCTTAG
>JBDRHR010000187.1:0-20401 GCA_043816605.1 Nitrospirota bacterium | reverse complement strand
TACCCACCCCCTAACCCCTCCAAGGAGGGGAATTTACCTCTTAACTACATTTTAGCAGATAAACCACAAATTTGTCAATATCTTTTATTTCAGAAATTTAACTACGAATTACACGAATTACACGAATTTTTATTTTTTAATCTTAAAATTCGTATAATTCGTGGTTAAATCAGCAAAAAGTTTATTTACAGAAATGAAAAATTAGGGTATCATAGATGAAGGCTGAAGGCTGTTAGGCTGTAGGAGAAAATTATAGTATGTCGCAAAACTTGGATACAAATTCCTCTCTTACAACCTAATAGCCTACAGCCTATCTACCTGAATGAAAGGATAAACAATAATGAAAAAGCTCAAAACTATTTCAGCCATAAGTCTTGGTTGCCCAAAGAATTTAGTTGATACTGAGGTAATACTTGGTCTGCTAAAAGATGCCGGCTATGAAATTATATTCAATTCCGATGAGGCAGACATAATCATTATTAATACCTGTGCTTTTATCAAACCGGCGGTTGAGGAATCAAAGGCAGTTATCCGGGAGGAATTAAAAAAAGGCAAAGAAATAGTTGTTGCCGGTTGTTTGGTACAACGGTATGGGGAGGAGCTATTGCAAGAATTCCCGGATATAACCTGTCTTGTTGCTCCAGGGGAAATTCACAATATTTGTTCAGCACTCACCACCCCTATAAAAATTCACTCAGAAACACCTGAATTTATCTATTCCCATAATACCCCACGACTACGGACTACCCTTAATTTTACTGCCTACATCAAGATAGCCGATGGATGCAATAACTGCTGTTCTTACTGCCTTATACCAAAATTGCGGGGAAGGTTTAGAAGCCGTCCGATTGAGGATATAGTAAAAGAGGTAGAAAATTTAGCCTTATCAGGGGTAAAGGAAATTATCCTTATTGCCCAGGATACCACCTTTTATGGGATGGATATTTATGGTAAGCCCAAATTGGCACAGCTACTGAAGGAGTTAAGCAAGATAGAGCCGATAAAATGGATAAGGATTATGTACACCTATCCTGCCCATTTTACAAATGAGATAATTTCAGTAATGAAAGAGGAGGAGAAAATTTGCCATTACCTTGATATTCCCCTACAGCATATTGAAGATAAAATTCTTAAAGGTATGAATCGACTGTTGCCTGGAGGCAAACAAATTCGAGCATTGCTCAAAAGGTTAAGGGAAACAATCCCGGACATTGCCATAAGGACTTCACTCATGGTTGGATTTCCCGGGGAGACGGATGAGGACTTTAAAAAATTAGTGGATTTTGTTAAGGAGGTAGAGTTTGACCGTCTGGGTGCTTTTAAGTATTGCGCAGAAGAAGGCACTTTAGCCGTCTCTATGCCAGACCAGATTCCAGAACAAATCAAGGAAGAAAGATACAATCAACTTCTGGAACTACAACTTAAAATATCACGCAAAAAATTAAAAAATAAGGTTGGGAAGAGAATTGAAGTAGTGATAGAGAAGGTAGCGGATGAATTAACCTATGCCAGAAGTAGATACGATGCCCCAGACATAGATGGTTTAGTCATCATTGCGGGGAAAATAGGTAAAGTAGGAGAGTTGGTCGAAGTAGAGGTAATAGATTCTACCGAGTATGACTTGATGGCTAAATTCCTCGATTTACCAAAAATCTCTTGACAAGTTTAAAAAATTAAAGTATTATAAGTCCTATAAGTCTTATAAGTCCTATAATTTAAAGAAAAGGAGTAAAATGACTGGAGCAGAAATACGGGAAAAATTCTTAAATTATTTTAAATCATTAGAGCATACTATTAAACCGAGTGCTTCTTTGGTGCCGAGTGACCCGACGGTTTTGTTCACTATTGCCGGGATGGTGCCGTTTAAACCCATATTTTTAGGCCAAGTTTCCCCTTTGCCTTTTACGAGAGCGGCTTCCTGCCAACGGTGCATCAGAACTAATGACCTTGAAAATGTAGGTAAAACGGCACGACACCATACCTTTTTTGAGATGCTGGGCAACTTTTCCTTTGGTGATTATTTTAAAGAGGAGGCAATTGCCTGGGCATGGGAATTCTTAGTAAAAGTGGTTGGTTTGCCCACAGATAAACTCTGGGTTTCTGTTTTCGAAGATGATGATGAGGCTGAGCAAATATGGCGGAAACTTGTTAAGCCTGAGCGAATTGTGCGATTGGATGAGAAGAGTAACTTCTGGAAGATGGGCGATACCGGTCCTTGTGGTCCCTGTTCAGAAATATTGTATGACCAGGGACAGGAGGTAGGCTGCGGTACACCTGATTGTAAAGTAGGTTGCCATTGCGACCGGTACCTGGAACTGTGGAATCTGGTCTTTACTCAGTTTGACCGGGCTCAAGATGGCTCTCTTAGTCCTTTACCCAAAAAAAATATTGATACCGGTATGGGATTAGAGCGATTAGCCGCAGTCATGCAAGGGGTAAAAACTAACTTTGAGACAGATTTAGTTAAACCAATAATTGATTATGTTGCTCAAATTACTAAAGTTACATACGGCACAGATTTGACAAAGGATGTGGCTTTACGGGTAATTGCAGACCACTTGCGGGGTATTACCTATTTAATCTCTGATGGTGTCATACCTTCTAATGAGGCACGAGGATATGTTTTACGCGCACTAATCCGAAAGGCAATGCGACAGGGAAAGAAATTAGGCTTACATGAATCCTTCCTCTTCCAAGTAGTCCCGACGGTAGTCAAAATATTTAATAATGACCCTAACTTAGCTAAAGAAAGAGACCATATTTCACGAATCATCAAACTTGAAGAAGATAGATTTATGAGTACATTAGAACGCGGATTAACTATCCTGGAAGGGACAATTAACGAATATAAGAACAATGGTAGGGATACCATTTCAGGCATAGATACTTTCAAACTTTACGATACTTACGGTTTCCCGGTTGACTTAACCCGGGAAATAGCCTTTGAATCCGGGCTAAAGTTGGATATTGAGGAATTCAATAAGCAAATGGAAGAGCAACGCCAACGGGCAAGATTATCAGGACAATTTTTCCGGGTAGAAGAAGAAAAAGAATATAAGATATCTAAGATAAAGGAAGAAACAAAGTTTGTTGGATACGAGTTAAATAAGGTAAAAGCCACGGTGATAATGCTCCTCAAAGATAAGAAGGAAGTAGAAGAGGCTAAAAGTGGAGATGAGGTAGAAATAGTGCTTGATTGCAGCCCATTTTATGCAGAGGCAGGAGGGCAAGCAGGTGATGCGGGGACACTAACTAAATGTAACATCCCCCTAACCCCCTTTACTAAGGGGGAATCCGAACCCCGAACCCCGAACCCCTTTGAGGATGTAAAGATATTAGTTATAGAGGCAAAATGGAAGGATTTGGCAATACTGCATCACGCAAAAATCCAAAAGGGAGAAATTAAACTCAATGATGAAGTAGAGGCAGAGATTGATTTGCCTCGCAGACTATCAATTGCCCGCAATCATACTGCCACACACCTTCTTCAAGCCGCCTTACGCCAGGTATTAGGTAACCATGTGAAACAATCAGGCTCTTTTGTTGGTCCGGATTATCTTAGATTTGACTTTACCCATCTTGAGGCGATGAAGGAACGCGAGATAAAACGGGTAGAGGAAATAGTGAACGAAAAGATAATGGAGAATTTACCGGTAACTACCTTTGAAACTACCCTTGAAGAGGCGACTAAAGCAGGGGTAATGGCATTATTCGAGGAGGAATATGGCGAGCGGGTCCGGGAGGTAAAGATAGGGGATTTTAGTCTGGAGTTGTGTGGCGGCACACATTTAACCGCTACCGGACAGGCCGGCTTGTTTAAATTACTAAATGAATCTGGTATTGCCGCAGGTATAAGAAGGATTGAGGCATTGACCGGGGAAGGGGCATACAAATATATTTGCCGGCAGGAGGAGCAAATTAGCCAGACAGCCAATTTGCTTCATACCTCACCTCAAGAGGTAATTTTGAGGGTAGAAAGGTTACTCCAGGGGATTAAGGAACAAGAAAAGGAGATAGCCCAACTTAAATCAAAATTGGTTTCTTCACAGATAAGTGAGTTAGTAAATGAGGCATTTGTGATAGAAGGGTTCAAGGTAGTAGCCAAAGAACTGCCCGGGATGGATGCCAACTCACTTCGCAACGCCGCAGATTTAATCATAGCCACATTAAAATCAGGGGTCATAGTTTTAGCCTCTTCAATGAGGCTTGCCTCGTTGGAAAATAAGGTTTTCTGGATAGTCAAAGTAAGTCAGGACTTGACCGATAAAATTCATGCAGGTAAATTAATAAACGAGTTGGCTAAGATAACCGGTGGCGGAGGAGGCGGCAGAGCTGATTTCGCCCAGGCTGGTGGTACACTACCCGATAAAATAAATGAGGCACTCAATAAAGTCCAGGAAATATTAGGAAATATGAGGTAGTGATTAATGGTCAGTGAAGAGTGAGAAGTCTCTGATAGTTATTGTCCACCGGTCTTAGGATTTATTATTACCCCGACTTATGAATGAAGATATACAACTATGAAAAAAATACCTGATAACCAAATTGCTTTTTACCAAGCACCGGACGGCACGGTGAATATTGAGGTGCTTTATGCCGAAGAAAATATCTGGCTCACCCAAAAGAAAATGGCAGAGCTTTTTGATACAACACCTCAAAATATAACCCAACATCTCAAAAATATCTATGCGGACGGTGAGTTGGACCAAGAGGCAACTTGTAAGGATTTCTTACAAGTTCAAAATGAAGGAGAAAGAGAAGTAAAAAGAAACACTTCGTTTTATTCGCTTGAAGCCATTATTGCTGTTGGATATAGGGTCAATTCCGAACGAGGTACCCAGTTTCGCCAGTGGGCAACGGGGATTTTGAAAAATTATATTCACAAGGGATACGCACTGGATAGCAATCGCATGAAATATGGTTCTCGTTTTAGCACCAGATATTTTGACGAATTATATGAAGAAATCAAAGATATCCGCACCAGCGAACGAATGATTTATCAGAAAATTACTGACATTTACGCAACAGCGATTGATTATTCGCCAAAAGCATTTGAGAGCAAACAATTCTTTGCAACCGTGCAAAACAAACTACACTTTGCCATCACCGGCAAAACTGCCGCAGAAATTGTTCAAAGTCGTGTTAATAGTGAAAAAGATAAAATGGGACTTACTTCATGGAGACGGTCTCCGAGCGGGAAAATTATGCCCAGCGATGTGGTGATTGCTAAAAATTATTTAGACAAAAAAGAACTTACCCACCTCAATCATATTGGTAACATGTATCTGGATTATGCGGAGATGCAGGCGGCGAGAGGAAAAGTAATGACGATGAAAGATTGGATAGAAAAGCTCAATGCCTTTCTCCGGTTTAGTGAGTATGAGATTTTGACAAATGCCGGCAAAATAAGTCACGAAGTAGCAGAAGCATTGGCTCTTGGAGAGTATGAAAAATACAAAAAAATACAGGACAAAAACTATATTTCCGACTTTGACCGTGAGGTAAAAAAGTTCTTAGAAGAGAGGAAAGAATAATCATACCGTATTTAAACGAAGACACATTATACGATTTCTATAAAGTTTTTGCCTGATTTCAGGGCTAAAGCCAGGTTAGTTGTGTTGCCTGCATCTCCGCTATAAATGGAGGAGTTATTAAAAAGAAGAAATGAGGAATAGAGACAATAACTCCGCTCTTTACAGCTGAGGAGGGGAAACCCTCCAAAAAATCTGGGCTTTAGCCCGGATAATTAAGCAAAAACTTAATGGAATTGGTATTAGTCCAACAAACAACCGTTGATTATTTGAGAGATGAGATCGAAAAGAAAAATTGGCTATTTCCTGTTGGCTACTCCCTAATTTTAATATAAGATTTTTCCTTTAATTTATTTATCCATTTGGTAAATTCTTCGTTAAATTTTGCCTGCCTTAATTTTGACTCATTCGTTTTGACGAACTCATCCAATTCTTTCTCGGTTAATTCCTTTTTTTCAACAAGTTGAATGATGTGAAATCCGAATTTAGTTTCTACTATGCCGGTTATTTCTCCTGGTCTTTTCAGAGTAAATGCCGCATCTGAGAATTCTTTTACCATTTTCCCTTTAGTGAAAAAGTCAAGCAGTCCACCTTTATCTTTATTGCCTTTATCAATAGAGTATTTTTTGGCTAAATCCTCAAAATGCTCACCCTTGTCTAATCGTGCCAGAACAAGGATAGCCTCTGGTTTAGTTTTGACTAAAATATGCCTGACCTTAATTTGATGTTTGTTTTCATTTCGAACTTGAGTTAGTTCCTCTTGAGATACCGCAATATTTGCCCGAACCTCTCTATCAACCAATTCACTTTTGGTTAAATTTTCCTCATATTCTTTACGCAAATCATCTTCAGTAAATCCTTCTTCTGTAATTGCCTTTTTAAAATCATCAATAGATTTAAATTGCCTTTTAACCTTCTCAATCTCGTCTTCTACCTCTTGAGCAGACACCTTAATTTCTTGTCTTTTTGCCTCTTGCAAGATAAGTTTTTCCTCAATTAACTTATCTAACACCTGTTGTTGTAATTTATCCATTTGTTCGGGGCTAATACCTGAACCGAGCATACTCATCGCCTTATCTATTTCCCCTTTAGTAATTATCTCATCATTTATCCAGACAACGATACGATTGACAGTTTTAGTCTCGGCGAGACAAGCCCCAGCAAGACAAGTTATGTTGATTATGATTAAAAAAACTATGTATCTAAGTTTCAAATCTTGACCTCACTTTCAGTAAGCATTCAACCCCCAAATCATAAATTTATGACAAGAATGACAAAAAAGGTTATGTTTTGTCATTTCTGTCATTTTCTACTTTGAATAGTCTTACATATCTTATGATATTCTATCTCTTTAATTGGCTCAGGAATAGCAAAATACCCTTCTATCTTTTTCCAATCTTTATTCCTAACCGTAACTATTTCACCTAAATAAAAACTTACCCAAACATCACCTATTTTAGAATCAACTCCTGTTTTTTCTAAATGTTCTTTAGTTATGGCTACATATGTTGGGTCAATATCTATCCCAATGTATCTTCTTCCTAATTTCTTAGCTGCAAGGACAGTAGTTCCTGTTCCCACGAATGAGTCCAACACAATATCATTTTCGTCTGTAACCATCAGTATCAATCTTTCTAATAAATGAATTGGTAATTGGCATGGATGCTCGTCTCTATACTTGTTATGTTTTATTCGGTGAATATCTGTCCAGGAATCTGAGACTAAAGGGCCAAAGGGATGCAGTCCATCTTTCTTACCACCATAGTCCTTAAGTAATACCTTACATTTTCTACATCTTTTATGAAAATAACGAATTTCGTAAAACTTATTTTCTATACAATTTTTAGCATAATATAAAATACCATAATGGCTTGGTTGTAAACTCTTTTCCATCGGAGCAGTTGGGGCATCCCAGGCTATCCAGTGCTTAAAATCAGCAACCTCATTTAGAAAACCAGCATAATAAGTCAACCATTTAGGTATATTATGGACAAAGATACTTCCGGTAGGTTTTGTTATTCTTACCATTTCTAATATCCAATCCTTGCACCATCCCAAGTATTCTGTAAATTCCTTGTTATCCCTATAGCCATTACATTTTTTTTCAAATTGAATGGGGGGTCTGCAAATGTCATATCTATGCTGTTGCCCGGGATTTGCTTTAACACCTCTATGCAGTCGCCCTGTATAATATCATTTATATATTTATCAACCATTATTGAACACCTCTTCAATCTTGGTCTTAAATCTGTCCAATTCTTCCTGATGAAAGGTAAAAACATCTTCATAGGCTGAGACCATTCGTCTTAAATCATTTTTCCTCACATACCAGCCAATCCCATCAACAAATCCTAAAAATCTTGCCTCTGGATAATGTTCCTTGATTAAAGAATTAAGAGAGATTTCTGTTTTTGATTTATCTCCTTGTCCAGAAGATGTTGTTACCATACTTTTGTCTTGTTTTCCCAACATCCTATTTCCTCTTTCAAAAAGGGGGCGGGGCTTTTATACTATCAATTCTCCCAATTCCTCTTTCAATATTTCCTTCCATTTCTTAATGTGGCATTCTTTGATTTCTGTTGAATTTTCTGCGTCTTTAATCAGGTTCTTTGTATAAGTTTGAATAAAATTTTTATAATCATTGATAAAACGAAGATAATATTTGATACTGTAAACAATTCCATTTGCAATTATTTCTAACCTAGTATCTTTTTTAATTTTCAGAATAAATTTATTGATATATTCTTCTTCGTCTTTTGATATAAAATTATCCATACAAGTTGTTAAAATATAATACCTTTCAATTGCCATGTTTTCTGTTTTTTTGACTATATCAAAAATCATATTTCTATCAATGGAAATATTATGTTTAATTTCAACCATTTCAAAGGGCGTTCCATCTCTATTCCAAATCTCTACATCACCAAATCCATGTTTATCTGATGATGTATGAACATTTAAGTCACGCAATTTCTTATCTTCATATCGTTTGAATACTTTGAATAACTCTTGATAAATGGAATAAATTGCAATCACCGGAAGTCGTGAACCCAATTTTGACTTAAAGTGTTTTTCCAGCATTTTTATTACTTTATTAATGTTTAGAATATCAGAAAAATTTGCTATTTCAATTGTTTCATCAAATATTTGCTTGTGTTGTTCTGACAAATGTTGTAACTTACTGAAAATATAAGTCAAACATTCTAAAGGCTCAATTTTTTTGGTTTCAATAGCGTCAAACAGTTCCAAATAACTGTTTTTAACAGCCTTATTTCTGATTTTCAAGGATTGACCATCTTTTTTTGTCCATTTAATTCGTTCTCTTGTAGATAGAGTCAAAAATGACGATTCTTTATTAGCATATTTGGGGAAATGTATTTTGAAAAATGGTACAGTTACACTTGTATCAAGTGTTCTTGCTGAATATCCACCCTTAAAATCTATTCTATGCAATCTAACATCTTGCTTGGGATGAATAACTTTCTTTGCCAAACTTGTTACTAATGCGGATAGCAACGATTTATTGCTATCAATGTATTCTATCAGTGTATCAACATTTTCAATTATTATTTGAGAAAACAAATAATCCTGTTTTTTATTCGATAACTTTGCTTTTACAAATGCTTTATCTAAAATAATTGTAAATTTTATTATTTCTGTTTGTTTCATATAAATAACTCCAAAATAAATTGATTCTTTATTTTTAAGCGTTCATTAGCATAGTTTACATAATCGGGATTAATTTCAATACCAATATAACTACGATTTAAATTTTTGGCTGCCAAACAAGTTGTCCCACTACCAACAAAAGGGTCCAATACAATACCATTTTGATTTGTTAATAATTTTATCAACTCTTGTATAATGAATTGCGGATAAACTGCGGGGTGCTGTGTATTTTTTATTGATTCAACAGGTGATTCAATAATATCACGCTTTAATTTTTCCCCATTTATTCTGATAATTGTAAAACCATTTTTGTCAAGTTGAATTTGTCTCCCCCCCGCCTGACCACCATAAGGTTCTGCATGAATACCACGAATTTTCATTCTAAAACTCTCAATTACACCGCTTTTTACATCTAAAATTACTTTTTGTAATTCTCTTTTAGCGTGTTCTTTATCTTCCTGTCTTAAATCTGAATTATCTATAAGTTCAAAATATTTTTTCCCAATTCCATTACCACCATTATTTTTTGATTTTGAACCGCCTAATACTCTTAAGTGGGACATGAAATTGTCTAAATTAAAAACATATTCTTTGGTTTTAGCAAAAATAAAAAATGGCTCTGTTGCTTGAACTAACTTTTTTCTATCCTGTCTTGGTGTGGGGTTTAATTTTTCCCAAGTGAGATTGTTTATTAGAAATGTTTTTTGGAAATCAATCACCCGAATAGCAAATCTATGGGGTAAAAGTCGTAATCCGCTATCTTCATATTTATCCCCAATATTAAAGACGATTAAACCTGATTCTTTTGTAATCCTTGCACATTCATTAAAAACAGCAATTAAATTATCCAAATATTCATTTTCTGTTGGTTCATTGCCAATTCCAATACCACCATATTCTCGTTGTTTATAATAAGGTGGTGAAGTAATTACTAAATCAATCGTATTGCTTTCTATCTGTTTTAGTATATCCAGACAATCACCTTGAATTATAGTATTTAAAATATTATTCATCATTTTAGAGTTCTCCATTTATCTTTTTCAATGAGTCTTTTACATCTGCAACATTAAAGAAATCAAACAATTGTTCTGCCTTAGCAGAAATACCATTTAAAATATCTCTCTTAATTGTAAGACTTTCATATTTAACCTTGGTCATAAACTGACAAAAGGGACTCAGGTCAAGAGCATAGGAGTTTATTCCCATCAGGGAGGCTTCAATATTAGCCGTTCCACTTCCACACATTGGGTCTAAGACAATCTCTCCCTTTTTCAAACCAATAATATTTAGCAATGCCTTAATGAGTTGAGGATGAAACTTGCCTCGATAAGGAAATAAGCCATGTGTTGCATACCCTGTCGAGAATTGCCCATTTTCAAAATAGTTCTTAGTTGTAGCTGAACGGTCTTCAGTTAATGCCTTTGAATGATGATTACACATTAAAAAATGCTGTGTTGACTTTTCATCAATTGATTTAAGATAGGCTGAACGACTTAACAATTCATCTTTATTCAAACAATGATATTCTAAGTATGCCAATTCTAATTCAAAGAATTCTGTTACTGATGACAGTAATTCAATTTGAGTATTAAATAAACTGTTTACCATTGAAGGAATACTATAAAAGTTTTTTAATTCCATATTATTATCATCCTTTTAGTCGGCGGTAGCCTTCTCCCCAATTAGATGTATCACTTATCACTGTTTTCACTCCGCTAAGTCCAACTTTATACTTAACTCCTTAAGTTGTTTTTGACTAACTTCAAACGGTGCGTCGGTCATCAGACAGGTGGCACTTTGGGTTTTCGGAAAGGCAATTACCTCGCGGATTGAGTCGGCTCCAACCATTAACCGTAATAACCTGTCTAATCCAAAGGCAATACCACCATGCGGCGGAGCACCGTATTCCAATGCCTCTAACAAAAAGCCAAATTTTGCCTGTGCCTCTTCTTCCTCAATCTTCATCAATCTAAATACCCGTTCCTGAATATCACGGCGATGAATTCTGATAGACCCACCACCTATTTCTATCCCGTTTAAGACCAAATCATAAGCCCTTGCCCGAACCTTAATCGGGTCTGTATCGAGCAATGGATAATCCTCTTCATGTGGCGAAGTAAATGGGTGGTGAACAGCGGCATATCTTTTACCAGGCGAGCCTGTTTCTTCCTCATCATATTCGACTAACGGTGCCTCTGTAACCCAGATAAAGTTAAATTCCTCTACCATGTGAGCCTGTTTGGGGATGAGGCTGAATTTATTAGCTAAGTGCAACCTGAGATTAGCCAGGCTACTGGCAACTATCTTTGGGGTATCGGCTACAAACAGAAGGAAATCATCGGTTTGTGCATGGAATCTATCGATAATTGCCATCTGCTCCTGGGGAGTAAAAAATTTAGCGATGGATGACTCAAGTATCCCCTCTTTTACCTTAAACCAGGCTAATCCTTTCGCCTTATAGTTACTGACGAAAGAGGTCAGGGAATCTATATCAGCTCTTGAGAAATTAGGTTTTGGAACTTTAATCCCCTTCACCTGTCCACCACCTGCCACCGTCTTTGAAAAAACCTGAAACCGGCTCTCTTTGACCAAATCCGTAATATCCGTTAACTCTAATCCAAACCGGACATCCGGGGCATCGGTGCCATATTTATCCATCGCCTCCTTAAAGGTAATTCTTTTAAAAGGAGGCTGAGGAATTTCTTGTTGTCCAGCCTTAAATATTGTGGCAATAAGCCCTTCTGTCACCTTAAAAATATCTTCTTCATCAATAAACGACATTTCCATATCAACCTGAGTAAATTCCGGCTGGCGGTCTGCCCGCAAGTCTTCGTCCCGGAAACATTTGACAATCTGAAAATATTTATCAAACCCGGCGACCATCAATATCTGTTTAAACAACTGTGGAGATTGCGGCAGGGCATAAAATTTACCTGGATTTACCCGGCTCGGGACTAAATAATCCCTTGCCCCCTCCGGGGTACTTTTAATAAGCATCGGTGTTTCTACCTCAATAAATCCCTGCTCATCAAGGTATTTTCGTGTTGCCTGAGCGACTTTATGTCGCAGGATAAGGTTTTTTTGTAAAGAAGGTCTGCGTAAATCTAAATATCTAAATTTGAGTCTTGTATCTTCTGAAACATTGAGTTCATCCTCAATTAAAAAAGGTGGTGTTTTAGCCGGATTAATAATTTCAAGCATAGTAGCCATAATCTCAATTTCACCCGTAGGTAAATTCGAATTAACCGTGCCTTTAGGTCTTGGACGGACTATCCCCTGGATGCCAATAACAAATTCAGGTCTTAGATTATGAGCCTGGGCATGGGATATTTCATCTACCTCTGGATTAAAAACAACCTGAGTAAGTCCTTCACGGTCCCGCACATCAATAAATACCAATCCACCGTGGTCCCGCCGTTTATTTATCCAGCCAACCAAAATTACCTGTTCTCCTTCATCTTTAATTCGTAACTCACCACAATTATGAGTTCTTTTTAAATTAGCCATACATAACTCCTTTATTGGTTAAATTTTATATTTCTAACAAAATCTTCCTCTGAATTCTTTATCTGTAATTCCTGCTTTTTTGAGTTCTTCATGAAGGAGACTTCTATCCACTTGTCGATGATTTGGGATAGAAATATGTAACAAGAAACCTTCTTTTGTTAAAACAATATGGTTTCCCTCTCTCCTTATCTTCCATCCAAAACCGGTAAGTACATCAGCTATTTTTCTTCCTGAAGATATAGGTAATTCAGAAATAGCCATTTTACACCGCCACTATTTCAAATGGACTTATCTTGAATTTTTCCTTTTCTATCACCGCTTTAGGAAACCTTCTTTTTCTTCTTTTTGCAATCAAATAGTCTTCCAGTATAACACTTAAACACTCCTTAATTGCATCCTTAATGTTCTCTTTCGCTTCTTCAACCGTGCGTCCCTGAGACATACAACCGGAAATTTCAAGGCATTCTGCAATAATAAATCCATCTATCCCCTTCTTTAGATAAATATTGAAAAAGAATTTTCCCATTTTACACCTCCGATATTTGATTTTTGAGCATTCATCCTAAATTTCAATCGGCTTGAAATTATATCGTTCCTACGGAACTTATTGGTTTGTTTATGGTTATTGTTTCTACCGATATTATGTTCCTAACGGAACTCATACCTTCTCTATCGATATTATCTTATGTAAACTTTTGATTAATAACTACTATGTATATCTAACAATCTCAAAAACTGTTTTACATTTACAATCTGCACTCCATGATAATATTTAATATTACTCAAGTGAGTATCACCTGTAATCAGATAATTAGCTTTTCCTTCTAATGCACAAGCTAAAAACATATCATCTTTTGGGTCTTTTGAACTTTTTACCTCATATGTTCCTGGAACTACTGTTGCTTCTCTATAAATGTATTCTATGAAGTCATTAATTTCTTCATCTGTCAACTCATATTTATGTTTTATATGAGGACGCTCTATTACTTCAATAAATTCATTCATAAGCTGTGAAGATGTAATCATCTGAAATTCATTATTCTTAAGAGCATTAATCAATAAAGATGGATTCCCTGTTTTACAAATTAAGCCGCTAATCAGTATATTGGTATCGACTACAGCCTTTAGAAACTCATACCCTTTTTTCATACCGTTCTTTCCTTACATCTTCAACCGCTTTATTCACATCAGATATAATTTCTTCTTCACTAAATCTCCTATTTCTCATTCTAACTCTATTTAATGTCTCTTCAAAATGTTTTTTCCATATATCCTCTACTTTTTTGAGAACTATTACATCTTTTTGATTACTGAATAGTTCAAGTTTAGTTCCTTGAGTTAAACTTAGTTCTCTAATAGTTTCAGTTGGTAAAAATAGATGTCCATCAGAAAGAAACTCAGCATACTGAACTGCTCCTGCCATTTTTAACACCTGCCTTTATTCATTAGTCTACTTTTATTCTCCCAATTCTGGTATTACTTCTTTTTCTTCTTCTAGTGCTATTGCTTCTTCTTCTACTGGTTGTGCCCTTTCCCACTCTTGCCACTCCTTTTGACTCATCACTTTTCCCCAGCAGTTGAATGGGTAGTGCAGAACTTGTGTATCACCAGTTACCCTATGGATACGAACGAGTCCTTCATTGCTTCCTCTGGTATCGTATTTAATGGTATAGTATTTATAGGGTGTTGGCCAAACAAAGTAGGCAAAAAGAATAATAATTATTCCTAATAAAGCACCACTTATTATCTGCCATATCTTCATGTTACCCTCCTTTTTAGTGAAAGGGTAATGTCAAAAGCGATAACGGTGCGTTCGGGGAACGCACCCTACGGAATTCATTGTAACCCGTACATTGTAACCTGTACATTGTAACCCGTAGCTCCCCGAGCGTTCCTTTCCCCCCGAGCGTTCCTTTCCCCTTCAGGATATTATTATCTGGCCTCATCGCCACAAAGAGAAAAACCTTCCTAAAAGTTCCCAATTTCTTTCATATTTCTTTCATGTTATTTTTGACACTACCAGTGAAAGCAGAAAGTAGTATCCGCTTTCTATAACTCTTTTAATCACAATCTATTAATCGCCAATTATTTTCTTATCCTGCCTCTTTTTCTTCCAATTAAGCCCACTCACTCAACCAGTTATTTCACACATCTTATATCCTCCCACCCTTCAATCATAATAGATCGCATTCCTCTAAAAATTTCATTGATTCTTGAACAAAGTTCTGGATTGATTTTCTCTTATCGACAAATATATGCCTCTCGGGGTTATCAAAAGGGTGGCAGTGGTATTTACCACCTTCAGAGTCACACCCGTATAATCTCCTCTTTTTAAAGACAAGGGCAAGATTAAGTTTATTCTTTTCAATATTTCCATATATTTGGATAAAAATCTCATTGTCTATCAACAATTTCAGACTAATGATATTCTCAGTCCTATCTATTTCTACAAAGTGCAGATTATATTTGCCTGTAACATCCTTTGCCTCTTCAATAATCCTGTCAATTTTCACCTGAGAACTCCTTAAGTTTCTTTTCAACTGTTCTTATTCCATCAATTGCAAGTTCCCATTCCTGAGCCTCAGATTCGACTTCAAAGGTATAGCCCTGCTTTTCTACAATATTTTCCTCCTCAAATCTCTCAAAATCTATGCCATATTTTTTTCTATAGAAATTATCTGTCATTCTGTAGCGAGCAAGTCTTCTCAGATAATCTCTATAAAAGATATTTTTAAGTTCATCCTCTGTTATTTCATCTATTTGTCTCTTAAGAACTGCCTGCATAATTCATTCCTCCTCGTATGTTAAAACTTCCTCCTGTTATTCCATACTCTTAATAATTTTCGACTTAGTTTTAAGAGAGGCATACCAGTCATCAGATACCTTTTGTTTTTTCTCGAATAGGCAATTAACTAAGACCCGACTCTGTTCCTTTTTAAAATCCTCTGCGGTAGGGGCTATCTTTTCTTCCATCTTGACAATATGATAACCTAAAGAAGTTTTCAGGACATCACTAATCTTTCCCTCATCCAATTCAAAAACCTTCTTTGAGAAGTCGGGGTTTATCACCGAACCGACTATCCCTACCTCTTCAGAAATAAATTTAATGGTTTGTGTGCCGAGGTCATCAGGGTTGAGAAAAAATCTTTTAGGTATTACCCCTAAATCTCCACCTTTTTTCCCGCTTTTTGCATGGGAGTAGGTTTGAGCCATTTGTTCAAAGGTAGCTCCTTGTTTTAGTTCTTTAAGTACCTGGATAGCCTGTTTATGAGCCTGTTTTTCTGCCTTTTTATCGACTAAGAATCCACGAATCTTCTCCTCAACATCTTGTAATAGTCTTGGTTCATCCGGTAGTTTATCCTCTAATTTAATAATATGATAGCCGAATTTAGTTTTGACAATCGGGCTTATATCACCTTTTTTTTCAAGTTTATAAGCCGCCTTTTCAAATTCAGGCACCATATCTCCTTCACCAAAATAACCTAAATCCCCGCCTCTTTCGCGGCTTGAACAATTAGAATTTTGTTGAGCTAAGGTAGCAAAGTCTGCCTTTTCATTTAATTGTTTAAGTAAATCTTCAGCCTTAGTTCGAGCCGCCGCATCCTGGTCGGCAGGGGCACCCTCAGGCACAGCCAGGAGAATATGACTTGCCCTGGTTTTGCCGGGTTTCATAAACTCATCTTCCACATTTTCCTTGTAGTATTTTTCTACCTCGCTAAAGGGAACAAATTGCTTTGGGTCAATCAATATCTGTTTAAGATGAGCAGTTTCATACTCTTTTTTATAATAGTTGTTTAATTCAGCACTTGTGACTTTAACCTGATTGACAACTAAATTCTTTGTCTTGGTAACCAATATATCCCGAACTGCCTCTTGCTCTTTCATCTTCCACCAAAGCGGATGGGCGCCCTGGACATATTGATTGTAAGTATTGGTATCCTCAAAAGACCTCATAATCTCCTTTTGTAACTCATCTGCACTGACGCTTATTCCCAATCGTTTAGCCTTATTAATCAGAATCTGGCGTTGGATAAGCCCTTCTACAATTTTATTCCTTAAATCAGGGATACTCTCCGTATCAAAATCCTCTCCATAGATATTTTTAAGGTTCTCCAGATAATTTTTATAGGCTTCCTGAAACTCAGTTGGGGAAATAGTTTTCCCATTTACCGTAGCTACCTGTGGTTGAAAATATTCTCCCCCAAATTGCATTCCCCATGAAAGAAATATCATCGCTACAAAGGTGCCAATTACTATCCAAAATATTGGTTTAGCTTTTTTACGTAAAACTCTTAACATTCTAATACCTCCTTAGTATTTAATTAAAAATTATGAATTAAAAATTAAAAATTGCGGGGCGAAAAAATAATTTTTAATTTTTAATTCATAATTTTTAACTATTATACACCTAAATCTTATTTTTTGCAAGTTATTTTTTACTTCACCAGTAATCGGTCAGTTACGCGGGGTTATTTTTTGACCGGGCAAGAAGAACAACCCCCTAACCCCCTTTTTTAAGGGGGAATAAAACGGGGTTATGCCATATTCCCCCTTAAAAAAGGGGGTTAGGGGGTTGTTCTTCCACGCGTAACTGACCGATTACGTGAATTGCTAAAAAATCCTTGACAAAGTTACCCGTAATATGGTAAAGTTAAATATATTATGAGTGGACTTGAAACAATATATTATATGTTTGCTAAACCAGAGATGAGTATAAGAGGTTTTGTAGAGAGAAGACCGGTAGGTTTTGCCTTTCTGGTTGTTTTTTTGTCAGCCATCAGTACTAATGTAGCCGGGGTATTAATTACCTCTATGAATCTAAATGTAGCCAAAATCATTTTATCTTTTGGACTGTTATCAAGACTTATTTTTATCCTTGGCATCTGGATAATAGGGACCGCAATTATCCATTTATTTGCCGAATGGCTTGATGGGGAAGGTAAAGTGAGTACTCTCTTTACCTCATTAGGATTCTGTTTTTTACCGGCTATATTAAGTACCCCTTTTGTTTTATTAATCCAAAATTCAGGCTCAATGAAATTATTGTTTTATCTCCTTTTTAATTTAATCATACTCTTCTGGATGGTAAAATTACAAATCATATCGGTTAAAGAAATTTATCATGTATCAAGTTTCAGGGCAGTAATAGTGTTATCCATACCGGCTGTTTTAGGTATTCTCGGTATTGTTAGTCTTCTCATCATGGCATTCTTGATGGCTTTTTCATTCACATCATCCTTTTTTCCAGCCTTCCCTATTTTCCATCGATAGGAGGATTTTTATTTGATGAAACCTACATGAGCCATTAGTCTCACAAAGAGGAATGAAAATCGGGAAGATATATAGCCACAGATTCACAGATTATACAGATTGGAATATTTAGATATATCTTAACCCTTACATTCTTCATAATCCTAATAATCTGTGAATCTGTGGCTATATCTTTCTTTACAGCCTTTACAAGAAATAGAATGGAGATTTTCAGATGAAAAGATTTCTCCTCCCAATTTTATCCATATTTTTCATATTATGGATAGGTGTTGTGTTGTATCCTTATTTTAAGGTGCATTATTCTTATCTGGCGTTATTTTTAAGCAAAAACCATCCTCTTGATAAATTATACATCTTTTTCGTCTTAGCTTTATTCAGTTATGTCTTAGGGAGGAGAATATTTCTCCTGTTTAGATTTAAATTTTACTCTTTATTAGAGGAATTTGTCTTTGCCAGTGGGGTAGGATGGATGGTATCTGCGTATGGAATGATGATTTTATTTATCATTTCCTGCAAGTGCCCCTGGTGGAAGTATAATTGGATATTGATACTTATTGTATTTTTACTTTTTATCAGAGAATTACTTTTAATAGTAAGGATTTTCAGAGCTAAGATAAAGTCTATTCTGGAACTAAAATTCACTCCATTTAGTATTATTTTATGGTTTTTATTGGGGACAACTGTGTTTTTTACGCTTATTATGGCTCTGACACCTCTTCAACCTTCAGCCTTCAGCCTTCAGCCTTCATTAGTTCTACAAGGTGATAGTAAGTTACTCCATTTCTACTTTGGCATTTTAACCATTATGGGTATGTTTGCTTTAATTAAAAGGCATTTTCATCCTGATAGTGGGCTTCTGGCAAGTTGTATATTTTATATCAGCAGTTTGGTTATTTTTTTATCCGGGACAGCCAGAGGCGAATTAGGACTAACTTTTTATGAATTATTAGCGGTTTATTCATTATTATGTTGGGTAACTTCTAATAAAATATCCTGGTTTGTGCTCATGACATCTTGCATAGGGTTTACTTTTGCAAATAATTATCAGGCACTAACGAGGCAAGCCTCTTATTGTTTAATTGGGGTTATACCTATTATTTTTTATCGTTGTTTGGTAGTAAATAAAGAGTGGGTTTCAAGATATTGTAAAAGAGCAGAAGAACAGAAGAACAGAAGCCTTCTGCTCTTCCGCTCTTCTGCTCTTTTGCTTCTCTTATGTTTGATAGGGTTATTTTTCCTTATTATTTTACCGTGGCATGTTTTGGCTCTTCGTAATCCAGTGGCATTTAGTAATCTCGAAAATCCTGTTCTTTCGCCAATTTATCTTTTATGTTTGCCACTTTTTATCCTTATCCTGAAGGAAACGCCGACAGTCAAATATCTCTTTAGTTACATTGTTATTCAACTCCTGCTTTGGTTTTATATAAAAATCGAGATTTTGCCTGTACTTATGTTATCTGCAATTCTTATCTCGCACCTTATTTATAACCTCAAATATACCCGGTTAAAAAAGGTGCTCTTGTGTGTAATTACAGGGTTTTTTATTCTTACTTTTAGTTACGAGGCGTATGTAATTTTTAACTATCGTGCGCCATTAAAGTTTATCTATGGATTAGAGAAGGCAGAAGATTATATTGCTCGAAATATTGATATAGACTTTTCCCCTAACTTACCATTTCAACGGTTACAAAGAGGATTTCAGGAGGATAAATAAATCAATTCATTCATAATAGAGGAAAACTCATGTGGCAGGAAGGCTAATAAAGTCTTGACCACCCAGGATAAGTGTGGAACTATTTGAGAAGAGGCAATTAACTTATGCCCCACAATTGGGAATTTAGCTAAAATAATAGCTATAATGACAACTATGATCACGCCTCTTATGAAACCAAAGGCTACTCCTCCTGCCCTGTCTAACCAGTTTAAGGCTAATTTTTTTAATGTCTTTTGAAAAAAAACACCAATTAGATTTATTAAGGTACAGACAATTAGAAAGATGATGATAAAGGCAATTATATTTGACCATGGAGAGGATTTGATAAAGCGGATTAAAAGCATGGCTGTTTTAGGGTAGAGGATATTAGCGATGATAATTCCTCCAACTATTGACAGGATAGAAAATATCTCTTTAATCATCCCTCTAAACAGACTAATGGTCATACTAATGAGAATAATGACTAAAAAAAAGATATCCAATGGATTCATTTTTATCTCTTTTTTCGTAATCCTTCAGTTATGGGGGATTACTTTTTGACTGGGTAAGAAAAACAACCCCCTACCCCCCTTTTTGAAGGGGGAATAAAACCGGGTTGTGCCATATTCCCCCTTAAAAAAGGGGGTTAGGGGGTTGTCTTCCTTACCCGGTCAAAAAATACCCCCCGTAACTGAGGCATTACAAAAGGGGAGAATTGGAGAAAACCCTT
>JBDRHR010000186.1:0-2767 GCA_043816605.1 Nitrospirota bacterium | reverse complement strand
TTTGCCGAAGGTTGAGGTTGAGGCGAAGATTAGGAGGCTTGCGGATAGGATTATTTATGAGATTGATGTGCCTGGTGTTGGGAGTAAGGCTGATGTTGTTGTGACAGAGTTAGCGACTGGGTTGGAGATTAAGGCGTATTCTCGGGATAAGTGTTATGTGAAGTTTATTCCGTTGAAGGTTGAGGTGATTGAGTATTATGTTAGGCCGAATAAGGTGTTTGTTGAGTTGAGAGGGTAGCCCCAAAGATCGCTTCGCTGTCAGATCGGGGCGATGCCCCTGCCAGATCGGCTTTGCCTACCAGACTGACTTGGCTACTAGAATTTATTTATGAATATGAGGCTGCGCGGATTTGAACCGCGGACCCCCGCCTTATCAGAGCGGTGCGCTACCTGGCTGCGCCACAGCCTCATGTAATTATCCAAGACCTTTAATCTATTGAGTGAACAATCTAAAAATAAGGGGTAATTTTGTTTTATAAAGTTAACCAAAAAAGAAAACTTTTTAGAAAATCAATTAAATGATTTCAAATGAATTTATCATTTCTTGAGCCGTATCCAAAAAATCATTATATTTATCTGTTTCGGCAGTGTATGTAAGAATATATGCCGTGTTGTCTTTTATTGTGTAAATTTGCATCCATTTTATATTATATATCCCCACCCTCCCAGTATAAATTATTCTATTAGCCGAGTTTCCATCAAGAGTTGTTGCACTAGAATAAGGAATACTTGCATCTGTTACTATTTGCTTAACTTGTTCAAGCGATAGTTTGGTATATTCATCAAGGGTCATTGGTTGTGCTGATAAATCTTGAACAATCACATTAACATTTTCCTGAAAAGTATCTGAATCGCTTTCCAGGGGGGATGAAAAGATTACATTCATACCCATTATTTTTTCCTGCTTAGTCCAATCTTTGGGATATTTAATTCTTATTCCATCACCAGGATTATTATAAGTTGAGAATTGTGTTGTCTCCAATGCAGATGATTGGGAAGGTATTGTCTCAGTTGGTTGTGTTGATTTTTGAGTATAGAAAATAGTCCCTATAACTGCAATAACTAATATTAGAACAATGATTATTGCCAAATAAATCTCCTCATTATTCTTTTTCTTCATAAAATACATGACAAATTAAACCTTATAAATCTTTAGAAATTTTGCATAAGTATTTTAATACTAATAATCTGTCTATTTATATAAAAAAGATGGAAATAGACGAGATAATTCAAGGATTAAAAAATTCTGATTTAATTGCTGTAAGTCCTTGTGGTTGTGAATTTGAATTATCCAAAGCTGTCTTATTTGATGGGACAAAACCCTTTCCCAAAGAAGCCTTAGAAACAAGACAATCTTATCTTGATAAATTGAAGAACCGTGAAGAAGAATTGAAAAAGCAAAAGAAACTGACTACCGAAAAAGCCGTAATCACAACACGTTCAGTTAATATCGGAAAAAATCTTGAAAAGGTATTTCCTATACTGAAAGCTTTTCCTTGGGATTTAGCCGATTCCAGATTTATTGGAGACCCAATAGATATGATTACATTTAATGGTTTTGCAATAAACAAGATAGAATCTTTAAGTTTTATAGAAGTTAAAACTGGGGCTGCAAGATTAAATTCTCATCAAAAGATGATTAAAAAAGCCATAGAACAAAAAAATGTTTCTTATGTGGAGTTCAAATGAAAACCTTCGAAGAATTTCAACAATTTAGAGAAATACTTTGTATATGTCCTGGCTGTAATACTATTGTAAGGGTGTCTGATTTGAAAATTAAAACTAAGGATTGCGGCAAAAAAACCTGGCTTGATGATTATGAAAAGAAATGTAGACTAATGGCTGAAAAGGAAAGTAAATTTGATGAAATTAAAGCTGCACTAAGGGAAAAATCAGTTAAGAAAGGAAGAGATGAAGCTCAAAAAGTTTTCAATAAGGCAATAAATCCTAAACTTGAAGCATTAAAATTTGACCCTTATGACTTGAAACCTATTTTAAATCCTATAGACTTTTTGGTTTTCAAGGATATGAATGAAAAAGAAGAAGTTAGTGATATCGTTTTTCTCTCGAAGACAATAAATAATCCTATGTTAAATAAAGTAAGGGAACAGGTTAAGGGATGTATTCAGAAAGAAAAATATGAGTGGAAAATAGCAAGGATTGATGATGATGGTGGGATAGAATTAGAAGAGTAAATTAACTTTATTCAGGTCTTAGACAATCTTGACCAGACTGTGCCGACATAACCAGACTGTGCTACAGCCCCATGTAAATATGAAGAGGAATTTTGATTTATAAAAGTAATGATTAGATTTAAAAAGGAAATTTTTGATAGGATAGTATGAGTTTGACGAAATATTTGAGAGCGGCTTGGAAGAAGCCGGATGTTAAGGTGCTTCGGGCGCGGATGATTGATTGGCGGAAGGCTGGTGCGATTAGTGAAGTTGAGAAACCGTTGAGGCTGGATAGGGCGAGGGCTTTGGGGTATAAGGCGAAGAAGGGTGTTGTTGTTGTTAGGATTAAGATTAAGCGTGGTGGTCATAAGAAGACTCGGCCGAATAAGGCGAGGAGGACGAAGAGGTTGCATATTAGAAAGAATTTGAGGATGAACTATAAGGAGATTGCGGAGACGAGGGTTGCGAGGAAGTATACGAATATGGAAGTTTTGAATTCTTATGAAGTTGGTAAGGATGGGATGAATTATTTCTTTGAGGTAATTTTGGTTGACAGAAGTGAGCCTGGGATTTTGAAGGATAAGCAGCTTGGG
>JBDRHR010000185.1:0-5570 GCA_043816605.1 Nitrospirota bacterium | reverse complement strand
TATCAATTCTTCGGGTTTATTCTTGTTCTTGAAGCCCAAAGGGCTGGTATTATTATAGCTAATAATGTAATGCACTAATATTTTAACCCCGAAGAGGTGTAATTATTATCATAGATTCTAAATCATTCCGAACAGTATTGATGCTTACCACTATTATTATAATCTTTTCTTTGACTTGAGTCAAGAATTATTTTGTTAGCATTCAGGCGGTAGGTGTTTATCAATAACATTATTCTTCAAACGCACACAATCAATTAATTTCAAATTCAGGTTGCGACTTTTAGTATAGAGAAAATTCCTGTACTATAAATTTAGGATAAGATTTTTAGCCACGAATGAACATGAATGAGCACTAATAAAAATCTGTACCTATTTACCTAAATGAAGTACAACAAATTTTTAGCCACAAAGTCACAAAGACACAAAGAAACACAAAGGATATGTATAATTTTTTTAGTGAATCTTGGTGTCTTGGTGGCAAAAAGAGTTAGTTTTTCAAATGGCTAAAATGTTACAAAAATCTTAAAAAATTCGTGTTAATTTGTGTAATTCGTGGTAAAAAAGGAAATTCCTATATTATAAATTTAAACTGTAAAATGGATAATGAAAAATTGAAAATTATCGTATTTCGCTTGGCTCACCACTCTTTATTTACGCATTCTCATTGGACATTTTTCATTGGACAGTTTTTCAATAAAGATAGCCAATTTAGAACACCACCTATTTTCTTTCATCCTTCTACTAATTTGCAATCAAAGGTATATTAAACAATTCAATTAAAATCTGTCATGCTGAAATTAAAAATTAAATATAAAAATGCAAAATGACAAATCAAATATCAAAAATATCGATTCCGTACTTTTCTGTTTTGTCTACCGATAGGCAAGTAACAGGCAAACTTCTCTTATTATTTCACAAATAATTTTGCATTTTGCTTTGTAATTTTGATTTTTACATTTTTATATTTGCATTAAATTAAGGAATACCCTGTCAGTTTGCAAGATTATTTTATTTTTGATTGCAACTTGGTATTAACCCTGACCTCTAATCCCTTGAACCCTTTTCTTCTTTTTAACTTCCGATGATATGAAATTGCAAAGCGATGGGTTTCATTACGAATTTGTTGAAGAAGATGTAACACAGAAGAATCCTTTTCTGGAGTAAAACAGGAGGAGAAAGTGAATATCTTATCGCTTTCCCCAACAGATTGGGGTTTGGCAATACTTATCAAGGGTATATCTTGTAGTCCTAAAGAATGTAATACCTTTCTGGCAATATTTAATTGCGGCTTACCACCATCAACTATGATTAAATCAGGTAATGACTTTTTTTCGTTTAGCAATCGGCTATACCTTCGATTGACTACTTCTTCTAACATTTTAACATCATTAGGTAAGGCAGGACCTTTGATTTTAAACCGTCGATAATCAGTTTTTTTAGATTTTCCTTCCTCAAATACCACTAAAGAGCCAACGGCATCTTCCCCTGCTAAACAGGATATGTCAAACGCCTCAATTCGGGTTGGAAGTTTTGGTAGTTTGAGATAATTTTGCATTAAGGTAAGGATTTCTGCAACAAGGCAAGCCTTCTCTTCCTGGGTTTTTTGAGTAGAAAGATTCAAGGCAGCATTTTTTATAGCTAAATCAATCAGGTGTTTTTTCCCGCCCCGTTTTGGTACACATATCTTAATCCTTGCCCCACTTTTTTCTTCTAACCACTGCTTAATTAACTCCTGTTCAGCTATCATGCAGGGTAAAATTAATTCTTGTGGGAAAGATGTTTTCCGGTCATAATATTGCTTCACAAAGGCAGTTGTGAGTTCACCTGCTGATTCCTTCAGCCCTGTTTTCAGGAAATAATGTTCCTCCCCAATCAACCGTCCATCCCTGATTAAAAAAACAACCACACAGGTCGAGGCAATGCCTCCTTGAAAGTGTCCATTTATTCTGGATATGCCAAGGACATCCTGGTCCTCTTTGGCTAAAGAAACAACCCGTTGTTTAGTCATCACATTTTGTAAGGCGTAAATCCGGTCACGAATTATAGCGGATTCCTCAAATCTTAATGCACTTGCTTCCTCTTTCATCTTTATTTCCAATCCTTTAATCAATTCCCTAACCTTACCGTTTAAAAACAAACATACCTGCTGAACTATTTTTTGATATTCTTCTTTACTTATATTTCCTGCACATGGGCCAACACATCTTTTAATATGGAAATTAAGGCAGGCTCTTGTAAATTTTTTACTACCATTAAGTTTATATTTACAACTACGGATTTGGAAGATTTCCTTGATTAATTTTAATGTCTTCCGCAAATCACCACTATGGGCATAAGGACCAAAATACCTTGCCCCATCATCAATAATTCTTCTTGTGGTATAAATCCTGGGGAAGTCCTCCCGGATAGTAATTTTAACCAAAGGATAGGTTTTGTCATCCCGAAGATTAATGTTATATCTGGGCTTATAGGCTTTAATTAAATTGTTTTCTAATATCAGTGCCTCTACCTCAGAATTAGCCACAATATAATCAAAATCAGCAATTTTAGAAATAAGCATCATGTTTTTTGGCAAAGCGGGTCTATTTTGAAAATAGGACTTCACCCGATTAGACAGAGAAACGGCTTTACCAATATAGATTACTTTGCCGGTATTATCTTTAAATAGATACACTCCGGGTTCTTTAGGCAGGCAAATAAGTTTAGATTCTATTTGAGATGATGTTATCATATTTTTCTTGACCGCTAAAAATAATACCACAAAACAAGATAAAAAGCAAGGGAATTGTAGGTTCAGGGGTAATTGGTCACAAAGAAAAAACTTGACAAAACCTTTTAAATGTGGTAATTTAATATAACAAGGAAGTAAGGAAGGAGGATTAATAAAATGACTATAATTGAATTAACCATGATGACATTAACTTTAATCGGTGTTATTGTCGCAATTACCTTTTCAGTTTTAGCTTATCTAAAAAGGCAGAATGTAACCCTTGAAGGATTAGGAAATATCACTAAGACAATTGACTCGGTAAAAACAGACCTGCATCGCACCATTCATATGCTTTCTTTATCGTTAGAGCAATTAGATTTAAGGGAGCAAACAGCCACTCAACAACTTTCAGAAATTAATGAGGTTCTAAAAGCCACTAAAGGGATGAAAAGTGTTGGGGAAATTATCATGGATACATTGATTAGTGACAAATTGCCTGGTGATGTTTATAAAAAAGACTATGTATTGGAAGATGGCACAAAGGTTGATGCGGCAATTGTTTTAGAAAATGAGATTATCCCTATTGACACAAATTTCCCCATCGAAACCTACAAAAGATTAGTCAAGGCAGAGAAAAAGGATGAAAAAGTCCTGCGTAAAAAGTTTGAAAAAGAAATTAAAGACCAAATTGACACAGTAGCTAAATATGCTACCCTTAAAAATATTGAATTTGCCTTGATGTACATCCCTTCTGAGAATGCCTACTATGATATATTGACTCAAACAGAATTATGCGAATATGCACAAACACGGATGGTCCATCTTACCTCCCCAAGAACCTTTCATTATTTCCTCGGGTTAGTTTTATTTGGAATAAAAGACCGTAAGATTAAAAGGGACATTCGCATTATGTTTGATGTTTTAACTGGATTAAAGCGTAATGTGTCTGAAATGGGAACAAATATCGGTAGCTTAGACCAGGAATTAAGTTTGGTCATTACCTCTGCCGGCAAGATTCTTAAAAATTATGAAGAGTTGAATAAAAATATAACCATTATCAGCGAGAAGATTACGGAAGGGGTTAAAGAGGTGTAAGGTGGATAGGCTGTAGGCTATTAGGCTGTAGGTATGATTTCCTCCTACAGCCTAATAGCCTACAGCCTATCTACCTGACCTTTAAATTACTTGCCTCGTAAATCTCTACCGGCTCTTCTAATCCCTTAATCATAATGGGTTCTAATCTTAAAACATTAACTAAGTCTGCTATTTTAAGATAGGTATCTTTGTCAAGTAATATCTGTCCCTTTTCCGCTAAAGCCTGGAGCCGGGCGGCTAAATTTACCCTGCCACCAACTGCGGTATATTCCATGCGTTTCTCAGAGCCGATGTTACCCACGATTACCTCGCCGGAAGTGATTCCAACACCAATATCAATGGGATTCTTTCTGTTCTTATTGAATTGCACCAACACCTCTTTCATCTCCATTGCCGTTTTGACTGCCCGCAAGGCATCATCTTCATGACTAAGCGGCGCACCAAAGATAGCCATTAGCCCATCCCCCATAAATTTGGCTACCGTCCCTTCGTATTTAAATACTACCTCAACCATTAAAGTAAAAAACTCATTAAGTAAATGAACGATTTTTTCAGCAGGTAACTCTTTAGTAATTTGCGTAAAACCACGAATATCAGCAAAAAGGGTAGTTACCTCTCTTTTCTCACCACCTAACCGAATATCTTCTATATTTTTAAAGATAGTATCTGCCACTTCCTTAGTCACATATCGGTCAAAGGTATATCTCATCAATTGCTTTTCCTTTAGACTCCTGACCATCTGATTAAAGGTAAAAGTTAACTCACCTAATTCATCTCTACTTTTAATCGGAAGAATAACATCAAAATTCTCACGGCTAATCTCTTGTGCCCCTTTAGCTAATGCCTTTATGTGCCTGATAATAAATCTTACTAAGAAAAAAGACCCGATTATCCCCATAAGCAGGGCAATCAATGTAATGGTGATGATTCTGTTTTGGGTTGTCCGTAGAACTTTATTAATAGCCTCCTTTGAAAAGGCAAGATAGACGGTGCCTATCTTTGTCTCTTTTTGATAAATAGAGGAGCTAACTTGAAATATTCTGTGGGTTTCTTTTAATTCCTCTTTTTCTTTCAGAAGCAGGCGGGAAGTTGTCATCCCTAAATTTTTATCCTCAACGAGGCAAGCCTCTTCATAGATGGTATCTATTTTCGTCATATCAGGATACCCTTTAATCTTACCTTTGGCATCCACCACTACCGCATATAAAATATCCCTATCTTCATTCATAATGCGTGTAATTAGAGGGGAAAGGAAAAATTCTGGGTCTGGTTGCAGAAGTAGTTTTTGACTACTTTGTGCCAAAAATCTTAATTGGGTAACAATGCGTTTTTTAGCCTCAGAGGTAAGGGCTTCTTTTTCATAATCTAAAACAAACTTACCTATTAAAAGATAAATGGCGATGATGAGTAAACTAACGGCTAAACTAAATTTAAGTTGTATGGATGTTTTTTTCTTGAATTTTGTTTCCATTTACTACGATAGATAATAGCATACTCCAAACCTTTTGTCAAGGGGAATTTGGGGTTCAGGGTAATCGGTCAGTTACGCGGGGTTATTTTTTGACCAGGCAAGAAGAACAACCCCCTAACCCCCTTTTTTAAGGGGGAATATGGCACAACCCCGTTTTATTCCCCCTTAAAAAAGCTTAGCATGTCCCACATCTTTTGCTGGACAATTTAGGCTGATAGTTATTTCCCAATTCCCTTTGTAACCGTTCAGCCAGTTGAAGATTTCGTATTGTGAACAACTGTAAACTGTAAAATA
>JBDRHR010000184.1:0-16434 GCA_043816605.1 Nitrospirota bacterium | reverse complement strand
TCCTGTTCTGACAAAGGATTATGGCTATCTTATTAAGGTTTACAAAACCATATTTTGGGATAAAATTCTGCGAAAAAAATATTTAAAATTGTTCCTAACCCTTTGATATACCTAATGTTTACAACTCACCGAGAATTGCTGCTCCTCGCAATGACACTTGAAAGGTATTTTGCAAAAGTCTATATGAATTTGAAAAAGGAGGAAAAAATGAAAATGATGACATGCTTTGTTAAATTTTGGATGGTTGGTTTGGTCGTGGGGTCGTTGATAATTAGTTCGACTGGCTGTGGCAAAAAGGAAGAGGGAAAGAAAGGGGTGTCCGAAAAAGAAGTAGCTGTAAAAGCAGAAAAAATAGTGCTTTCAAAAGAGGTAGAGCAGATTCTTGAGAAGAAGATGGGATTGATAAAAAAGCTTGCGGCAGATTCATTGATTATTAAGGCAACAAGAGAGTCTAACCAGAAAAATAAGGATACAACCCTATCTGAAATTCTGAGGTTGGATAATAAGTGGAAGAAGGCTGAAGGCATGGATGAATTCATCAAGTCCTTTATCACTAATGAATGTGCCCAATACCTTATGGACTTCCAGGAAGCCAATGAGGGATTCCCTGAGGTTTTTATCGCTGATGAGAAGGGATTGATTGTCGCTGAAACCAATAGAACATCTGATTATTATCAGGCAGATGAGGACTGGTGGATAAATACCTATGATAAAGGTCGCGGCAAGAGTTATCATGGAGAGATTGAGTATGACGAGAGTGCAAGGGCAGAGGCTATAGCCTTGTATGTGCCAGTTATGGATCCTGAAACCAAAAGGGCTATTGGTGTGATAAAGGTAATCTGTGATATCACTGCTATTAAGATGGAGTTGTAAAAGAAAAGATGTTCAGAAGTATAAGAATTAAGCTATTGGCTATTTTGGTGCTTATCTCGATATTGATGATTGCCCTGGTGATATTTGGCATTAATCGAATCGATCGAGTAGCTCGGACTGCCAGTTCTATTATGGTTGAACGCATTCCCCTATACCGGTGCAGCGAGCAGGCGATCTTAGCAGCTACTCATGGAGCAAGTTGCATGGATAAAGCCATATTGATTCAGAACACTGAAGAGATGGATGAATTCACAATCCTTGAGGGGCAATTCAGAGAGACTATAATCACCTTTGATATGTTCATCAAGGCAATGATCTGGGGCAGTGAAGGTGAAGCCTTTAGAATGTCTTCCGGTGGACTCACCCTTGCTTCATGGGAGAGAAATGGCTGGAACAAAGTAATGGTGGTAAAACAGGCTCCCTACAGAATTCAACAGTTGGCAGGGATGGCAGATATCTACTATGCCGGGTTTTCAAAATATGTAAAAAAGGTCATGAGAGGACAGAAAAGAATCTTGAGGCTAAAACTCTCGGGCAAAGTTGATGAAATCATTCAAGAAGAGGCTGAAATTGAAGAAAATATAAAAAAAGCAAACCGATATAGCCGTCTGACAAATGAGACATTGGAAAAAGTGGTTTCGGATGTTCATCAATATGTAAACAATGCTGAAAAGGATATTAGACAAACGCAGCATTTTGCTAGGGAAACGATGTTGTCCTTTTCTGGTATAATCCTTGGTATGGCAGGAATGCTTGGAATATTCTTTTCTACCAGATTCATAGTGCAACCGATTAAAAAACTTCATGAGGGAACTGAGGTTATAGGTACGGGTAACCTGGATTATAAGGTAGGAACTGGTGCAAAGGATGAGATAGGCCAGTTGTCGAGAGCATTTGATCAAATGGTAGAGAACTTAAAAAATGTTACCACCTCGCGTGATAGGTTGAATAAAGAAATCACTGAACGCAAGCGGGCAGAGAATGTTTTAGCCATAGAAAAGGAACGCTTGGCTGTAACCTTACGCTCCATTGGAGATGGTGTCATTGCCGCTGATGTAGAAGGAAAAATTGTCTTGATGAACAGGGTGGCTGAAAAATTGTGTGCTGTAAGCCAGGAAGAGGCGGTTGGCAAACCCCTTAATGAGGTTTTTTATATCATTAATGAAAATACCAGGAAACGATGTGAGAATCCAGTAGAGAAGGTGCTTGAAACAGGTGGGGTTATTGGGCTTGCCAATCATACGCTCCTTGTGGCCATGGATGGAACAGAAAGGATTATAGCAGATAGTGGTGCACCAATAAAAGATATTGAGAGTAAGGTTATTGGCGTTGTCCTGGTCTTTCGTGACATTACAGAGCAGAAAAGGATGGAAGAAGAGATACAGAAGGTACAGAAACTTGAATCAGTAGGTCTGCTGGCTGGTGGTATTGCCCATGATTTTAATAATATTCTGGCTGCAATCCTGATGAATGCCCAGGCAGCGAAGATGAAAGAAGGAAAGGATATCGGTACATATCTGGAGGGGATTGAAAAGTCCATCGCCAGAGCCACAGCCTTGACTCACCAGCTGCTCACCTTTGCCAGGGGTGGAGCACCTATCAAAAAGACCACTTCTATCATGGAATTACTAAAAGATACAACTGAATTTGCCTTGCATGGTTCCAATACAAAATGCAAATTCTCTATCTCAGACGACCTCTGGTCAGTCGAATGTGATAAGAACCAGATTTCTCAGGTTACCAATAATTTAATTATCAATGCAAACCAGGCCATGCCGGAAGGCGGAACAATAGATGTCCAGGCAGAGAACCTGATAGTAGAGAAAGAACAGGGCATTCCCATCTCAGAGGGTAAATATATAAAAATTTCTATCAAGGATGAGGGAATAGGCATAGCAAAAGAACATCTTACAAAGATATTTGATCCATATTTTACTACCAAACAGAAAGGAAGTGGGCTTGGACTTGCAACCGCCTTCTCCATTATCCAACAGCATAATGGATATATTGCCGTAGAGTCTGAGTTAGGGGCGGGAACATGCTTTACCATCTTCTTGCCTGCCACGGAAGAAAAAATTGCTATCAGAAAAGAAGGATTGGACAAAGTCTTAAGAGGAGAAGGAAAAATACTCCTGATGGATGATGAGGAAGACATCTTAAAGATTACTGGTAACATACTCCAGGGTCTTGGTTATGAGATAGAGACAACCAGAGATGGGGCTGAGGCGATTAAACTGTATAAAAATGCCAAAGAATCCAGGAGACCCTTTGATGCCCTTATTATGGACTTGACCATACCAGGGGGCATGGGGGGCAAAGAGGCAATCCATGAGTTAAAAGAGATAGACCCTGATGTCAGGGCGATTGTTGCCTCCGGCTATTCCACAGACCCAATCCTGGCTGACCCTGAAAAATACGGATTTTGTGGGGTTATTGTCAAGCCATATGGAATCGAAGAGGTAAGCAAGATTCTGCATAGTGTCATTAGAAAGGCATGATGCCCTTCTGGAGTATAAGAAAATATAAGCGTTCAGGTAGTGTAAGAAAAAGGAATATGGAGATGGTTCACTTTAATATGAAAGCTTGCGGTTAAAAGATGGAGTAATTTTTTGGTGAAGCACTGAATGTAGAATATCGAACAAGGAATAATGAATGTCGAAGTAAGATATTCAATCTTGATTATATAGGAAAGTATAAAATATACCACGAATTTCACAAATAAAACGAATAAATACAAATAGAAGTAACAAGTGAACAGGGAAATAAGTTAACAAGTAAAGCCTTATTCCCTTGTCTCCTTATTTCTTTTCTAAAATTCGTAAAATTCGTGTCATTCGTGGTAAAATTTTCCTTGACTTCATCATTCGAAATTCTTTATTCGATATTCGATATTCTTTTGAACCATGAATTATTGTTCCAAAAGAAATTACAGGAAAAACGATAAAAATGAACCGTCCCGTAAATAGCAATTTTTTTCAATAGTTACTTACAATTTCAGATTTGGGTCGGCGTTTAATGAAAGTGGGGCAAATTCTCCTTTTCGATATTTCACATACCCTAATCCGGCAATCATTGCCGCATTGTCGGTACATAATTTAATAGAAGGATAATAGACCGTCATCCCTTCTTTTTGTGCAGAATCAGATAATCTTTGTTTAAGACGGGTATTAGCCGCAACACCGCCACACAAGATAATATTCTTTAACTGATGATCTTTTGCCGCTTTAACTGCTTTGTCAACCAGAACATCCACTATTGCCTCCTGAAAACTTGCCACAACATCTTCTACCTTTACGAGGCAAGCCTCTTCTTTAGCCGGAAGATTATTTTGATTTTTTAAGAAATTTATTAGAGATGTTTTCACTCCACTCAGGCTGAAGTCAAAAGCTTTTTTTCGCCATAATGCTCGTGGAAATTTAACCGCTTGCGAGTTTCCTTCTTTTGCCAAAATATCAATTATAGGACCTCCGGGATAGCCTAAGTTAAGCAATTTAGCCGCCTTATCAAATGCCTCACCAACAGCATCGTCTATTGTTCTTCCTAATAATTCATAATTTCCCCATTCATTTACCCGGACTAACTCCGTATGTCCACCGGAAACAATTAAGGCTATTGCCGGTAAACAAAGAGGTAACACCTCTGGTAGAGGTAGCACTTCTGGCGGTTGTGGCTGGTCTAAATATGCGGCATAAATATGTCCTTCTAAATGATTTATGCCTATCAAGGGGATATTTCTGGAATAGGCAAGCCCTTTGGCAAAAGATAGTCCTATAAGTAGCGAGCCAACTAATCCAGGTCCATAAGTTACCGCACAAGCAGAAATATCGGCTAAACTTACCTTTGCCTCAGATAATGCCTCTTCTACAACCAAATTAATGGACTCAATGTGTTTCCTTGAGGCAAGCTCCGGCACCACACCCCCAAATCTTCTATGAACATCTATCTGTGAAGCAACAATATTAGATAGGATATTTTGCCCATCTTCAACAACAGAAGCCGCAGTTTCATCACACGAACTCTCAATTCCTAAAATTAACATTGTTATGTCCTCATTTTGTAAGCGTTCAGGTATCAGATTATATGACTTATAAGACATATAAGTCATATAATCTGATACAATTACCCACGGTAGCAGGCAACAAAATGCCCTTCTTCTATCTCTTTAAGTTCCGGCATTTGCCTTTTACAAATATCTTTTACCCGAGGGCATCTTGCCGCAAATCGACATTCTGGACCTGGATTAATTGGTGTGGTAATTCCCCCCTTAATCTCGAGTCTTCCTCGTTTATACTCTGGATTTGGTATAGGCACGGCTGACAATAATGATTTGGTATATGGATGTTGCGGGTTTTTAATCACATCTTCAGTTGGTCCCTTCTCCACGATTTTGCCTGAATACAAAACAGCTAATTCATCACACATATACCGGGCTACGGCAAGGTCATGGGTAATAAAGATATAGGTGAGTTCAAACTTATCTTTTAGCCTCAGGAGTAGGTTCATTATTCCAACCCTGATGGAGGCATCTAACATTGATACCGGCTCATCCGCTACAATAAATTTTGGCTCAATGATTAATGCCCTGGCAATAGATACTCGTTGACGCTGACCACCACTTAATTCATGCGGAAATCTGAAGATAAAATCCTGTGAAGGGGTAAGTTCCACTACCTCTAAAATTTGAGAAACCTTCTCTTCCCTTGAAACCGAATCCCCTATTTGTTGAATTATTAACGGCTCAATAATCGTATCCATCACGGTCATCCGGGGATTTAGGGATTCATAAGGGTCTTGGAATATCATCTGAACGGTCTTGCGAAATTTTTTCAACTCCCTTTTTTCAACAAGCTTTCCTGGTCGATGTTCTATGTCTTTGCCGTCAATAGAGATAGTCCCGGAAGTAGCCTCAAGTAGCCTTACTAATAATTTCCCACAGGTAGTCTTTCCACTTCCACTTTCCCCAACTAATCCGAGAATTCTTCCTCTGTCAATTGAAAAACTTATATCATCCACTGCGTGAACAAACTTATCCACCTTACCCCAAAATTTGTGTTGAACCGGGAATAACTTCCTTAATTTTCTTACCTCAATCATTATTTTCCTTCCATAGGTCTAATAAGTCCAATAAATCTAATGTCCGAATAGCCATTTGTTCTTGCGGTAAATTATCAGGACTATGGTCATACCCTAATAAATGTAACAACCCATGTATTAATAAAATGGTTAATTCTTTTTCAAAACTATGGTTATATTCTTCTGCCTGCCTCCTGACAGCATCAATAGAGATAATGACCTCACCTATAAGATTATAGGTCTTATGTGTCCTATATGTCCTATAATTCCCCTCAAAAGCCAAAACATCCGTTGGTTTATCTATCTTCCGATATTCTTTGTTTAATCTTTTAAGTAACTCGTCATCTCCCAAAACAACACTTAGCTCCCCATTTAGAACACCTTCATATTTCAAGGTCTGTTTAATTATTTGTTTGAGAGGCTTGCCTCGTTGCCAATTGGTTTTGAGTTTCTTCTTGTTTAATTGAAGTATCGCTATTTTCAGCATCCTGGAAAATTGTCCTTTCTTGCTCCTTTTCCGGGTATTCAACCCGGGCATGGAACAGAGTAATTAATATTTTTGTAAATGATTGAGCAATTTTATTTAAGTCTTTTAAGGTTAAGTCACATTCATCTAATTCTCCGGTAATAAAGTCATCATCAATGATTTTTTTTACTAATTTTTCAATTCGTGTTGGAGTTGGCTTTACTAAGGTTCTGGAGGCGGCTTCAACTGAATCAGCCAACATAACAATAGCGGCTTCTTTAGTTTGTGGTTTTGGACCCGGGTAAGAGAATTCAGACTCACTCGGTTCTATTTCATTTATTTCCTTTTCTTTCGCCTGATGATAAAAAAAAGCCATGACCGATTCTCCATGATGTTGTTGTATAATTTCAATAATTGCTTGAGGTAGTCGATTCCTTTTAGCAATTTCTACGCCATCTTTAATATGAGACCGTAGAATTGAGACAGAAAGTGTAGAGCGTAGCGTCTCATGTCTGCTGCGCTCAGATTCTGATTGATTTTCTATAAAATACTCCGGTCTAACCATTTTACCAATATCGTGATAATAAGATGAAACCCGGGTCAACAGGGCATTTGCACCTACGGCTTCAGCCGCAGATTCAGCTATATTTCCGACTAATAAACCATGATGATAAGTCCCTGGGGCTTTTAATAATAAATTCTTTAAAAGAGGGGCATTCAGGTCTGATAGCTCGAACAAGGTAAAATTAGTGGTGATATTAAAAATCCGCTCTAAATATAAAAGCCCGCCCATAGCTATAACAGTGGTAATAACCCCATTGGTTAAACTACCCCAGAGAAGATTAGTCTGCACTTGCAGGAAATTATCCTGCCTAAACAGGCTATACCCAATAATAATTACCCCCTGGGCAATACCAACAGCAACACCACATCGAATAAGGTCACCTCTTATCCGTGATTGTGTAGTCGTATAGATGGCGGCGAGTCCTCCTGAGATAAAAAGCAAGACAAATTCCATCCTTTCACCGATTAAAACCCCGGTTAAGATACTTAAAAGCACGGTAACGAATATAGCTATCCCCTCGTTAAGTAAAACAGCCAAAAGTATGGCAAAGGCACCCATAGGTATGAGATAAAGAGGTAGATTGGTAACCGAAATGATTTTAGCCAGACCAATTGCCGTGATGATGATTAATCCTACTAAGGCTAAATTTTTATTCCTAACTACCAATTTGGCTTGATATTTATAGAGATAGATAAAGACTAAAATCATAATGGCATACAAGATAAGGGCAAAACCAAATGTCCTGGTAATGTTAGTGGTACTGCTATGGCGAGTCAATTCTGCTAATTTCATCGCCGCATATTTGTCCACCTTTTCACCTTCACCAACAATCTTTTCGCCTTTACTTACCTTTATCATCACCGGTTGGATACCCTTAATTGCTTCTTTAGTTGCCTTTAAAGTCTCTTTTTGGTCAAATCTTAAATTTGGGAGAACAATATTTTGGGCTATTTCAAAGGCTACTTCTCGAAGTGTATCAGAAGGAAGAATTGTGTGATAGAGGTCTGAGGTACGAGGTAATTCCTCTAAGAAAAAGAAGTTTGTCTGGGTTTCTACTAATTTTTCTGATTTCCCGGTAGGAGAGGAAATGCTTACTCTAATTCCTTTCTGGGTCTCAGCAAATAATTTCTCTTTAGAGACATCTGTACATCCAGCGGTTAGCCATGTTTTTAAGAGTGCCGTTACCTCCTCTTCAATTTCGTAAAGTCTTAAATAACTTAAAAGGGCATTTAGATTTTCATCCGAAATCCTGAAATTGGGAATTTCTTCTTTGAATTTCGAGATACTCTTTTCTAAATTAAGGGTTTTGTCCTCCTTTATCTTTTTGATTTTCTCAAATAAACCCTTTACCTTTTGAAGTGTTGTGGGAATAACTTGTAAGTCTAACACATAGACAGGATTAATCTTAGCAGTGACTTCTTTTCGCTTTAATTCAGTAATGATTTTATCCTCACAAGCAAAATCATACTGGGCTTTAATTAATCCTGAACTGATTTCTCCTTCTTCGGGGTAGCGGATGCTTATTAAATTAGGACAGACAAGGAAGGTCAAAATGCCCAAGATACATAAAATTAACAAAGTCCTGCCTATTTTTTCACCAAACAGTATCGATTTCAATAGAGTCAGATATTTAGCTTCTTGTTGAAGCCCTGTTTTATCTTTTCTTCGCATCTTTATATCACTCCTGTAATTTGGTAAAAGGCTTTTAGGCTGTAGGGGGAAGAGGGAAAGGAGAAGGAATTTACAGTCTTCTCTCTTCCCCCTACAGCCTAAAAGCCTACAGCCTATCTACCTATACCTCTTTCATAGGCTTTAATTATCTCTGATACCAGCCGATGTCTGACGACATCACATTCATTAAAATAGACAAAGCTGATTCCATCGATTTTTGACAGGATAGTTTGAATTTCAACCAAACCGGAGGTTGTATTCTGTGGAAGGTCTATTTGGGTAATATCACCCGTAATTACTGCCTTAGAATCAAAGCCTAATCTTGTCAGAAACATCTTCATCTGTTCATGGGTAGTATTTTGAGCCTCATCTAATATCACAAAGGAATCATTAAGGGTGCGTCCGCGCATAAAGGCTAAAGGAGCGACCTCAATAATCCCTTCATTTAATAAATAATGAAATTTCTCCACACCCATCATATCAAAAAGTGCATCATAAAGTGGTCTTAAATATGGGTCAATCTTCTCCCGCATATCCCCGGGTAGAAAGCCTAATTTTTCTCCAGCCTCTATCGCCGGACGGGTAAGAATAATTCTTACTACCTCTTTATTTAATAAACTTGCTACCGCCATAGCCACAGCTAAATATGTTTTCCCTGTGCCCGCAGGACCAATACCAAAGACAATATCATTTGTTTTAATTGCCTCTAAATATCTTCTTTGTCCTAATGTCTTTGGTCGAACAGGTTTTCCCCGCTCTGAAACATAAATCGCCTCCGCAAATATAGAAACAATGTTTATATCCTTATTTTGGGTAATCATTTTTAAGGTATATTTTATCTCCGGGATTCTGACCACATGTCCTGAGTGTAAGATTGCCAAAAGGTCTTGCATTAATTTCTTTATTAAATAGACCTCATCACTATCCCCTTTAATGATTAATTCATTCCCTCGAACGATTATTTTAGTCTTTTGAAATTCCTCACGAATCAGGCGTAAATTTTCGTCATTTCTACCTAAGATATTAATTACCTCTTCATCATTGGCAAAGATAATTTTTTCTTCCAAAATTCTTCCTCCAATAATTATGTAAGTTAAATCGTAAGGTTTTAGTAATCACCCTTCGACCGTTCGACAGGCTCAGGGTGACAGTATTGTCATAGTGAGCTTGTCGAACCATTGTCGCCCTTCGACAGGCTCACGGTGACAGTATTGTCATGGTGAGCTTGTCGAACCATTGTCGAACCATGATACCTGAACACTTACAATATATCATAGTTAAAAGTAAAAGTCAAGTTATTTTGGAAACAAACCGGCAAGGAATTTCAAAGTGGATTTCAGGCTTTAGCCTTTCATTGCTTTGATTTATAATTTAGGCTGGTATATCCCTCAAGACTGCCGCTTAATTCGGTTATATGGCTAATATTATTTTTTATAAGATACTCCTTGAGCCCTTCAATAATCTTTAAAGATACTTGCGGGTCAACGAAATTGGCCGTGCCAACAGCAACGGCAGTAGCTCCAGCGATAATAAATTCTAATGCATCGGTAGCATTCATAATTCCACCCTGGCCAATGATGGGGACTTTTACTACCTTTGCAACTTCATAAACCATTCTTAAGGCAATCGGTTTAATGGCAGGACCTGATAACCCTCCGGTAACATTAGCCAAAACAGGTCTTCGAGTATTAACATCAATCGCCATCCCGAGTATGGTATTGATTAAAGAGATGGCATCTACCCCTGCATCTTCGGCTGATTTAGCGATTACTTTTATATCCGTAACATTGGGGGATAGCTTGGCGATTAATGGGAGTTGGGTTACCTGCCTGACCTTGCTTACTACCTCATAAGTCAAAGAGGGGTCCTGCCCAAATTCTAATCCCCCTTTTGTCACATTAGGGCAGGAGATGTTAATCTCCAAACCATCCACCAGACCATTTAATTTCCTGGCTAACTCAATATATTCATCTACCGTCTTTCCTGCAATATTAGCAATCACTGGTGTATCGAATTGCCGCAAGTAAGGCAATTTTTCCTTAATGAATTTTTCTACCCCGACATTTTCTAAACCAATGGCATTAAGCATTCCACAAGGGGTTTCTACAATTCTGGGAGGGAAATTACCCAATCTGGGGGCTAAAGTAATCCCTTTGCTCACAATTGCTCCGAGAGAATTTAAATCAATTAATTGAGCGTATTCCTCACCATATCCGAATGTACCGGAGGCAACCATTACAGGATTTTTCATCTTTAGCCCGGCAATATCTACTGTTAAATCAGGATTCATTCTTTTCTCCTCTCTCAACCTCAACCTCAACCTTAACCTTAACCTTTACTTAACCCCAAACCTCTTTCAAGGTATTTCTAAATAATTGGTCAAGTTTTGTTGTATTTGGAGTCTTACGAAATGGATATTTCTGAGTGTAATCTTCAAAATAGCTAATCCGCTCTTCTAAAAACTCATTGATAATGTTAATTTTGGGTTCACTGTCCAATTCCTCACCATTCATTTTTCTTTTCACTAACTCTTCAATGGCTAATTTTAGAGATTTATCTTCAACCTGTGTATCAAGTAATTGACTAAATTCCATTGGCGGCATGGTATTATTGCGTTCAATCCATTGACAGGCTAAAATAGGTCGTAAGACATAAAAATACTTTTTGACTAACACGCGGTCTCTTTTTAGATATTCTCTATAATTTCCAACCGCTATATGCAGATAATGATACAAGCATGATTTTGGATTAAAATACTCAGTGGACAACTCCCGTATTTGTTGTGCAGTGCTGAATTGTTCCAAATAAACTATGGGAGACCTGAGCCATTCAAGCAATGGGGGATTGGATTTTCTGAATAATTTCAATGCCTTCTTTATGTCCCAACCACTAAAGTCCAAAACATCTGCCAAGGGATATTCGAGAACATCGGATTTATCATCAATTGATAAATACCAATCAGGCTGACGGATATAAATAAATCTCACATCCCAATCACTATTTTTTGAAGTAAAGCCCCAACCACGACTGCCGGATTCTACGGCGAGTAAAATCCTGACAGATTCTGTTTGCTCAATTAATTTTAATTGGTCAATTATTTGTTGGCGCATTTATCCCCTGCTAAACCAGGCTATATCCTAAACAGTAATCCTTCACAGTTATGGGAGGTTACTTTTTGAGGAGAAGATTCTATCAGTGTCATTATACTACTAAGGAGTGAAATCATAGAAATCATGGTTTTAAATCCTATTGTTTTTAAGTCCTAACCAACTATCCAGCATTTCGTAAGCAACCTTCCAATCCATCCAATCATCTTCCTCAATCATAATTGCTTGACTTGTGGTTTTTTTCTGCTGAGGAGATAGATTAGAAGATTGTATGTTTTCTGCCCGTTCTTTTATGTAATTTGTAAACCTTGCAAAATCCATTCCATATTTGCGTTCCATTTTTCGAATAATACCCTGATAGCAAATTATCTGGCGATAGATATAATCTTCCACCAGATTCTGGGCAGCATCCTCTACATTTTTAAATATCCCTGTTTTTACCAATGGATTTATAATTGTAGATACAGTTGTTGGATTCATAAAAACTTCCTCCTTATTGGGGTATCTGACACTAAACTATCTTCTAAATTACTTCTTGGTTAGTAACACCTCAAGAAAATAGCCTTTTAGTAATTTCGGCTACTCTTTTTCCCAACGCCTTGCCGAAATTTATCCCATCAGTATCAGGGCTACCGACAGTTGCGACACCGTAATGTCCACCGGCACTAATTGGATCGCCCACAATTATCATACCGTGAATAAGCATTGCCTGGAGTATGGAGAAAATGGTGGTTTCTTTACCGCCGGTGTGATGTCCTGAGGTAGCAAATGCCGCCCCTATTTTACCTTCTAATCTCCTTCTTATTGCCACACTTTTATCAAACATTTCCTTTACCTCGGCGGACATACTTCCAAAATATACCGGTGAGCCGATGATAATTCCATCAGTGGCAACTAAATCCCCATTTGAAACCTCACGGACACCCTTGAGTTCACATTCTACTCCACTAACCTCTTTTACTCCTAAAGCTATTGCCTCAGCTAATTTCCTGGTATTACCACTTTTTGAAGAATAAACAACTAATACCTTTGGCATATCATTCTCCTTATTAATTTTGGATTTTGGATTTTAGATTTTGGATTGTTGGTTTTGGTTTTTTTCGTTTCTTCCAATCCAAAATCGAAAATCCAAAATCCAAAATTACTTTTCCTTCCCCAATCCTAAATTCTAAATCCCCCACTCCCACTTTCCTGGTATCCCATCATGCTGGATACCCAGCCTAAGACCATTTCTGCCTGTAAGGTAACAAACTTGCAAATGCGTTCACTGGGCATCGGTGTTTTGCTGGATACCGCATTTACTGACTGGCAAATCTCAGTTGGGATATCACATATTGCCGAAAGTTCATTTAATATCCCAGAAATAGTATTACTTCGATGATGTCCTGCTTTATATTCAATTAAAGCCTTAAAGGCATTAATAACACAAAGTTGAGCCCGAGTTATAACCCAGTCATAGTTTTTAGTTTTTATCTTCTCCTTAGCAATATTCAAATCTTCTTCTGCTTGAGTTAGATAATCAATTGCTCCTCGCATTTTTCTCCTCCTTCCTAAGATATTTAATCCGCAGATTTCGCAGATTACACAGATTTTTTTACTACTTATTTACCTACTCTCTACTTTACTTAAAACCATTTTTGCCGCACCAATTATCCCTGCGTCATCACCTAACTGTGCCAGAACAATTGAAATTTGTCTACACGGCTCTAAATAAGCCCTTTTTGCCACTTCATCTTTTATATAATTTAATAAAAGTTCCCCAATTTGGGCAACCCTGCCACCAATAATTACTAATTGAGGGTTTAACACATTAACTATGCTGACAATCCCAATTCCAAGATACCTACCTGTTTCTTTCAGGATATGATTTGCTAATTCATCCCCTTTTATTGCAGCTTGATAGACTACCAACGGCGTAATTTTTTCTAATTGGTTTTGCACTAATTCAGTGATGGTAGTGGGTGTCCCTTCTTTTATTGAAAGTAAAGTGCGTTTTGTAATCCCGGTTCCAGAGGCATAAGCTTCCATACAACCGTAATTCCCACAGCCACACATAAGTCCCTCCGGTTCAACGATAACATGCCCGAGTTCCCCGGCGGCATCAGTAGCCCCGTGAAAGATTTCACCGTTACTGATAATTCCGCCGCCAATGCCTGTGCCTAAGGTTAGGCAAATAAGGTGGTTCACTCCACTACCGGCACCAAGCCAACTCTCGCCTAATGCGGCTAAATTACCGTCATTATCCACATAAGTCGGCAACTGAAATTCCTGCTCAATGGCATCCTTCAATGCCACATTCTTCCAGCCGAGGTTAGGGGTATCAATAATCACGCCGGTTTTGGTATCAAGTGGTCCCGGAGATGCAATTCCTATACCAATAATTTGTTGGAGAGCCACCCCCTTACCCCCGCCAGCGGGGGACATATTCACCCTGCTATTTTTAATCACACCCCGGATAAGGTCTTTCATCTGCCGGATGACGATTTCATGTCCTTCAGAAACCTTTGTTGGGGTATCCCGCTTTTCAATTATTTTGCCACTTTCATCAACCAAGGCAACCCTTAAATTTGTTCCACCTAAATCAACGGCTATTACATAGAACATTTTTCTCCTGGTATGTTTTTATTATTTTAGTATTATTACTCTCCGACTATTCTCATAGCTATTTCTTTCATATCCTTTTCTATTCTATCAATTATCTCATCTGCATCCGTCTTAATTTGTTCTAATTCCTCATTATTTATTTTTTTGTTTACATTCACTTTTGTAGCCGTATAGATTTTTATTTTTGGTTCAGTCCCAGATGGTCTAAAAGTTAGTCGAGTAGTTCTATCTTCGGATAAAGAAAAAATCAGGACATCTCCTTTTGTCCCCTCTACATCCCTAATTTTAGTTTTTGTCACAGGGTCTATTTCTTCTCCAGAGAGTCTATCAATCACTGCGACTGTTTTTAACCCACCGATTTCAAGAGGTGGATTGCTACGCAATTCTTTCATTATCCTGTCCATCTTATCCTTTCCTTCCATGCCTCTAAGAAAAATATCAGTCAATGACTCTTTGTAATAGCCATATTCTTTGTAAATTTCATTCAATTGTTCATAGATAAAACTACCGCGTGTTTTAAGCCAGGAAGCCAATTCAGCCATCAATATTGCCGCTGTAGCTGCATCTTTATCGCGGACAAATGTTCCTTTTAAATATCCAAGACTTTCTTCCGTGCCAAAGATAAATTCTTCGTCCTGAGCTAAATTGTTGATTACTTGACCAATGTACTTAAAACCAACTAAGAGATTTCCTTTTACTTCTACCTTAAATTTTTTAGCTATGGCATCAATCAAATCTGTAGTTACAATTGTTTTAGCTATAACACCTTTTTGAGGCAATTTGTCTTTTAATTGGGTTAAAATAAAATGTGTTAGCAAGGCACCAACTTGATTTCCGGTAAGGATTATCCATTCATCCTCTTTTTTTACTGCCACTCCTAACCGATCGCCATCAGGGTCAGAGGCAATAGCCAGGTCAGCCTCTAATTCTTTGGCCTTTTGAATAACTAATTCTAATGCCTCTGGTTCTTCAGGATTGGGTTTATTGTTCTTAATTTGAGAGAAGTTGCCATCAGGGGTCATCTGTTCCTCAACCAGATGAAGGTCAGTAAAACCAAGTTGTTGCAAAACAGGTACAATAAAAGTACTGCCTGTCCCATGCAAAGGGGAATAGACTATCTTTACCCCTCTATCAGGAACTAAAGAAAGTCCAGCTAATTTTGCCCAATATTTTTTATCCAAATCTTCTCCTACATACTCTAATAGTCCTTTTTGTTTTGCTTCTTCTAATTTCATCTTTTTTATCTGAGTTACTTTATTAACTTCATCGATTACATTTTTATCATGAGGAGGTAAAATTTGCCCTCCATTTTCCCAGTAAACCTTTAACCCGTTATCAGATGGAGGATTATGACTGGCACTAATGACTATTCCTGCGGCTGTACCTAATTCTCTAACCGCAAATGACAATTCTGGTGCTGGACGAAATCCATCAAAAAGATATGCCTTAATTCCATTTCCCGCTAAAACTATAGCTGATTCTTCAGCAAATTCTTTCGAATAATTCCTTGTATCATAAGCAATAACTATGCCTTTAGATTTCAATTTCGGATTTAGTTTAACAATATATTCTGCTAAGCCTTGAGCAGATTCTCCAATAGTGCGAAAATTTATTCGATTTGTCCCTACTCCCATTTGTCCTCTTCTACCGCCAGTGCCAAAGGGAATAATGGTGAAGAAACTATCGTTAAGTTCTTTGAATTTTCCATGTTGTATCGATTGTAATATTTCATTCCTGTATTCTTTATACTCTTCATTCTTCAGCCATTTCATTATGTTAATAAAAGCTTTCTCACAAATCTCTCCTTTTTGTTTTGCTTCATTCAATAGACTAATTTCTTCCATTTTTCCTCTCCTGAGAAGTATAGATTAAAATATTTCGATTAGATTAAACTTCAGCCCTTTGATTAAATCTGATTCCATAATATCTTCTTCTTTATAGATACCCATAGTTTTATAGGAATTACCCTTTAACGAAAAGACCTCAAGTGTCTTTGTGTCCACATCTACGAGCCAGTATTCGGCTACCTTATAGATTTCATAAAGCCTCTTTTTCTGGAGTTTATCTGTTTTTTT
>JBDRHR010000183.1:0-13656 GCA_043816605.1 Nitrospirota bacterium | reverse complement strand
TGCAAAATAACAACATAGGTAAGAAATTAGTATTTTTGATATTTGATTTGTCATTTTGCATTTTTATATTTAATATTTAATTTTAGTCTTACGCAACCTGTTGAAATTCAAAGAGTTTTACACTAAGTCAGTGCCATTCGGAGCAGATGGGGAAATAAAAAAAGAGGGGAAAAAACTAACCACAAAGGCACAAAGACACTAAGGAATTAAAAATTAGAAAAGGTTAATTTTTGTGTCTTAGTGGTAAAATCTTTTCTTTCACCTGAAAATACCAATGTATAATACCAAGTTGCAATCAAAAATGGAATGATGGAATATTGGAATAATGGGTAGTTAAATCCCCAATATTCCATCATTCCACTATTCCAATGACAAGATGATGTTCCCTTGCCATTGGGGATTAATATATCTTTAAATGCAACATTGGTATAAGATACCATAATTTACCTGATTTAAATGCTCACCTTAATTTATCATAGAAATCTATAATAATCATAAAAATCATGTCCTATTACACATTTCCTTGTTTACACCCAATTTTCATTCTCATTTGTGCCGACTAAATCGACATGAATGTTTCATATTCTATTTGACACTACTCAGTGTTCTCCTAAATACGCCTTCTTCACCATGTCGTTTCCTAATAGTTTATCGGTAGTATCGGAAAGGACGATGTTGCCTGTCTCCAATACATACGCTCTTGAGGCAATCTGTAAGGATTTCTTGGCATTCTGTTCAACTAACAAAATGGTGATGCCTTGTTTGCTAATCTCCTGTATAATTTGAAATACCTTTTCAACTAATAGCGGGGCTAAGCCCATTGAAGGCTCGTCAAACATTAAAATCTCAGGTTTTGCCATCAATCCACGGGCTATTGCCAACATCTGCTGTTCTCCACCACTCAATGTTCCGGCTAATTGTTTTCTCCGCTCCTTCAAAACAGGAAACAGATTATACATATTTTCTATCCTATCCTTTACTTCTGTCCTATCATTTTCAGGAAATGCACCTAATTCCATATTTTCCACTACGGTTAATTTTGGAAAAACCTTTCTTCCTTCCGGTATTTGCACTACACCTTTTCTGGCGATTTTCCATGCAGGCAAATTGCTGATTATTTCATCTTTGAATTTTATAAAACCTTTTTGTGGATGCAAAACACCGGAAATGGTATTTATCAAGGTAGTTTTACCCGCACCATTGGCACCAATTATGGCGACTATTTCCCCTGGTTGCAAGGACAAAGAAACACCTTTCAAAGCCGCAATCTTGTCATAATAAACATGTATCTGGTTCACTTCCAGTAAATTCTCCATATTTATGCTCCCTGCTCCCTGACCCCTGATCCCCGACCCCTGATTATGCTCCCAGATATGCCTCAATCACCTTCGGGTCTTGCTGGACCTCTTCCGGTTTACCTTCAGATAGCTTTTCACCATAATCTAATACCACTATCCTGTCAGAAACCTTCATTATCACCTTCATCTGATGTTCAATGATGACTATGGCAATATTTTTTGTCCTGATTTTATAGACTAAATCCATTAATTCATTACATTCCTGCAGATTCATTCCTGCCGTAGGTTCATCCAGAAGGAGTAATGACGGTTCTGTGGCTAAAGCTCGTGCCATTTCCAATCTTCTTTGGGCACCGTAAGATAAATTTTTGGCTAACTGATTCCCTTCCTTTAGCAAGCCAACAAAATTAAGGGTTGATTTGGCACTATCGGCTATCTCTTTTTCTTCCCGTCTAAAACCTTTAGTTCGTAGCAATGCCGCCATTAATTCAGATTTAGTTCGGCAATGTCTGCCAACCATCACATTTTCTAATACAGTCATATTAGCAAATAAACGGATATTCTGAAATGTTCTGGCTATGCCTGATGAAATTATTTGATGAGGTTTATCGTGACTAATATTTTTGCCGGCAAAGATAATCTCACCTTTATCAGGGGAATATACTCCTGTGATTAAATTAAACAAGGTCGATTTACCTGCACCGTTGGGACCTATCAGTCCCACTACCTCGTTTGCATTAACCACTATGTCTATTTCTGACAACGCCTTTAACCCACCAAAATATTTTGTAACTGAATTAATTTGTAGTAACATTTTAAATTTTTAATAGGTCATATAAGACTTATAAGACCTATTCCTCTCTCCTTAATTCCAAAGCCCGTCTTTTTGACCGCAATATGCCTTCCGGACGAAAGATAATAACGGCAATCATTATCATTCCGAAGATAAGCATACGGTAATCGACGAATTTTGTGCCTAATACAGGTCGTAAAATCTCAGGGATACCTACTAATAAAACTACGCCTAATATTGCACCGGCGATATTTCCCATCCCACCAATTACTATCATCGAAACCAAAAGCACTGATTCCCAGAAGGTGAACATTTCCGGTGAAATAAAGCCAATCCAATGGACATATATTGCCCCGGCTAAGGCACCAAACATACCACTTAGAACAAATGCTACCGATTTAATTTGCGGGACATTTATCCCAGACAAATTTGCCGCTAATTCATCTTCACGAATAGCGACTAATGCCCTGCCAATACGGGAGTGTTCTAACCGGTAACTGACTATAATCGTACCTATCAGGAAGAAAAGAATCAAATAATAAAATTGCAGGTCATCTTTAAATACCAATGAAAAGAGGCGTATTTCGGCAATCTTCTGTCCCACACCCGGTAATCCTTTAGGACCATTGGTTAACCAGTCAAAGTTATTTGCTACCAGCCGAACAATTTCGCCAAAGGCTAAGGTAACAATAGCCAGATAATCACCTCGTAATCGCAACACAGGTGCACCTACAATGTATCGAATAAAACCACCTGAAAGCAAACTTACGGGAAGTGTGAGCCAGAATGGCACCCCTTTAATACTCAGTAATGCCGCCGTGTAGGCGCCAATAGCATAAAATGCCATAAACCCTAAATCAAGCAATCCGGTGTATCCAATGGTAATATTAAGCCCAACACATAAAATACAATAAATACCCACAAGTCCGGCTACATGGATGGCATAATAATTACCACAGTTGTATCCTATTAAAGGTAATATAATCAGAAGTAATAAAACTATTATTCGAGTTATCCATTTCATATAACACCTATGGAAGTTATGAGTTATGAGTTGGGAGTTGGGAGTTAGGAGTTAGAGAGGTTCTTCTCCCTTCTAACTCATAACTCATAACTCATAACTCCTCCTTATATCTTCTCCGTTACCTCTTCACCAAATATCCCGGCAGGTCTGAAAAGAAGCACAAGTATCAAGATAACAAAGGCAATTACATCCTTATTCTCCGATGATATGTAACCAGCCGCCAGTGCCTCTACGATACCGAGTATAAACCCACCGACCATAGCACCTTTAATATTGCCGATTCCACCAAGCACAGCGGCAGTAAAAGCCTTTATACCCGGCAAAAAGCCCATATTATATTTTATGCTCCCATAATACAGCCCGTTCAGCACCCCGGCTATCCCGCCTAATCCACCACCAATTAAAAAGGTTAATGAAATTACCGTATTGACATTAATACCCATTAACTGGGACACGGTATGATTTTCGGCAACGGCACGCATCGCCTTACCTAATTTAGTTTTGGAAATAAAGGTTTTGAGAATAACCATAAGTAAAATGGCTAAACCAAAAATAAAAATCTGTAATGAACTTATCTGCACCCCAAAAAGATGGAACTGCGTTATGGGTAATTTTTCCGGGTAAGGTTGAGATGTCGCACTAACGGTTAGCATAATCAGGTTTTGTAAGAATATTGAGACACCAATGGCACCTATCAAAGGCGCAAGTCTTGAGGCATGCCGCAACGGCTTATATGCAACTCTCTCTACTATAACCGCTAATAATCCTGCCCCAAGTATAGACAGAATAAATACAATTAAAAAATATGCCGGTAAGAATTGAGGAGCAAATAGCGGAAGGGATGAAAGTATCCAAAATCCAATATAGGCACCAACCATAAAAATCTCGCTGTGAGCGAAATTTATCATCAACAATATGCCATAAACCATAGTGTAACCTAAGGCAAACAAGGCATAAATACTTCCTAATGTTAAACCATTAACCAATTGCTCAATGAACATAACTTGGCTGTTGCTCCTAAAGGGCTACTGTAAACATTCAATCTAAAGCAAACCAGGAAAAGAAAAACTGTAAAATAGATACTGTCCAATGAAAAATGTAAAATGAGAATACATAAATAAAGGGTGGTAAACCATGCGAAATGCTGTAATTTTCAATTTTCCATTTTACAGTTTACAGTTATTTTTTCTCTATGACTCTAATGCCTACATAATTTTAGTCCGATTCAGACACCACTCTTTTTTTAGTCCTAAAGAGATATTTTCCTCTCTAATTTTCTGTCCGAGAAATATTATATCTTATCAAACCACTTCAAGTCAAGCAAAAAATTAAAATGTTAGTAATGGGTTAGTTATCCGGCAAGGGAAACAACCCCAAATAACTGACCCATTACACAAATTTTAAAAATTTCCTTGACTTCTGATTAATTCTCATATATAATATAAACAAGGAATGTATTATTATCAAATATTGAAAAATTTTTCTAAAATAGGCAATTTTTACTAAAGTTTTTCAAGGTAAATGCCGATTAGGAATAAAGAGGTATTTAAAATGATTGTAACTCCAATTACATTAACACCACAAATCTCTGAGATAAATGGGGTAAAACCACAAGAGATAGAAAACGAGGCTGTTATTTCGGATAAGGTTTCTATTTCTTCTAAGGCAAGAGAGATTCAACAAAAACGGATTGAATCAAAAGAATTAGCTGAAAGAATAATGTCCACAACCCCTGATATCCGCACTGCAAAGGTATCTGAAGCTATTGAACGAATCAATAATAATTCTGTCCCACAAGAGGAAGTAATAAATACTGTTGCTCAAAGAATGGCAAAGATGATGGGACTTGGTTAAAAATCAGGTAAAGCAAGAAAGTGAGCAGGTGAGAAAGTGAGAAAATCTTCGGTGAATTTCACTTTCTCACCTGCCCACTTTCTCACTTTCTTATTTTAAATCATTTAATGAATTTAAAATATTTAGACCCGTCACTAATTATACCACCTGTAATAACCTCTGATAATCTGCCGCCAAACTTGTAAGTCCCTTCTATATCTGACTGAGTAAATGTATAGGTAAGATAAGGAAACATCTGGTCATATCCAGCCGCTATGGAGAAATTATACAGGTTAAGGTAACTAAAGGAAGATATTCCCGGTATCTCTATCCAGAGTTTAAGGTCAACATTGGTTTGTTGTCCTGGATTAAGAAGATGAACCGTAGAGGTAAATGAATCATTGGGTGAATATACCTCTTGATTGGTTGAAATTAGAATTGACGGCTTGGCAAAAATAGGAGTTCCACTAACAGCATCAACATCAAATCCAGGATATTTTTCAGAGGCATTTCCATCATTATCATCCACAATCTTAATATATCTTGCCGTGGATAATCCCGCATTTGCCATGTCAAAAACTGATGTTCCCATTCCATTACCAACTAAAATCCATGAACCATAATAATTATTACTTGCATAAACGCTATAACCTTCTACCTTGCCGTCATTTCCTTCATAAACAATAAAGTCGGAACCGGTTTTATCAATAATTTCTATTCCCATATCAAGGACAATATCCCCACCCTTACCTAATGAGGCAAAAACTCCATCCGGTGCTTCTAACGCATAGAATGCCTCGGTTGGATTATTGTTGAAATTGGAGGGGTAGAAATATGGGTCATAAAACCTACAAGATGTAATATTGTGGGCATAATGATAATTTGGGTCTTTATTCAATTCAACATTAAAAACAGTTGTTGTACCTGATATTACCTCTACTCCTTGAATGACCTTTAGTGCATAACCATTAGCTGAAAATTTAACTGTATAGACCCCCGGTGCAAGCAAACGATGGTAGTCTCCTATCTTTGTGTCTGTAAATATCGGGCAATTGACTTCTATTACATCAACTATAGCTGATACAGGATTTCCAGTCTGAGCATCCGTGACTAAACCCTGTATTCCTTGCCTGCCTGCTTCATTAATGATATAAAGTATAGCATCTTTATGCTTATTCCACACAGTAGATATTCCATAGTTGGCTACCTCAATCGTCCAATCAATATCACCCCTGCAACCATAAGCAAAATCATTTGTATCACCTCTTGTCTGATACCAATCATAGCCATTAGTTACCCAGTAGTTGTTAAAGGAGCCGTATCCTTGCGATAACTCAATAATTAAAGATTCATCAGGGGTGGGATGGGGACTATAATTCCAGAGATAATTTACTACATCACCAGAACAATGGTATGAAAGGGATAGAGTAAATGGATTTTCCATAAATAAACCTCGCATTGCCTGAGTCTCCGGCTGAGAAAATGGAAACCAACTGTTGCCTTCTCCATCCCATTGGTAACCATAATCCCTGTTAAGGTCTATTCCATTAGCATTCTCTCTACTTCCAACCATATTTCCATCAGGATTGACCATAGGCACTATCCATATCTCCCGATTATTAACTAAATATGTTACCTCTGGATTGACCCCGTAATTTTCTACTAAGTAATGAACTAAATTCAGGGGTATTTCCACAGACATAAATTCATTACCATGATGAGCCCCCATTATACAGACCTCGGCTTCGTTTTCTTCAATATCAGGATTATCCGTTATTTTTATCGCCCAGATATTTCTTGACTCTACACTATCACCCATATCGTATAGTCTAACGATATTGGGATATTGTGCGGCTATTGTTTGGAGTTGAGCAGTTAATTCATTATAATCATGGAAATCCTCTTTTCCCCGCAATAGCCTCATTTCCTTCACAAAATCCGCTACAAGTATCTGGACTTTATATCCTTTTGTTTTGAGCATTTCCAATTCTTTCTCTGTAACAATTGCCTGGACATAAGTTTGCCTTGCATCAGTCAAGGTAAGACGCATATTGATAAATTCATTGATTTGGTCATGGTTTTTTATATCAATTTGAATTAACATCTTCTTTTGTGGCTCAAAACCATAAAGAGAAGAATTTATGCCCAATCCCCAAACTATAATTCCTGCTAATAACCATATTTTTTTCATAGCTTTTAATATATCACAAAATCAACTAAAAATCAATAGAAAAAAATTGCCTTATCCCCACATTTATCTTTAAATTGTCTGCAAAACCAAAAAAAACCCTTGACATTTTAGCCGGTTATATGATATTATATAATTAAAGAATAACTCTTTAAGAAAAGAGTGGGTAAATAACCCACTTTTTTGTTAATAAGTAAGCGTTCAGGTTTGTACAAACATAGAGAATTACAAACTGTAAAATGGGTACTGTAAAATGAAAAATGTAAAACGAGAGAGTGTCCATTTTAAATTTTCAATTATCCATTTTACAGTTTACAGTTACTTATATTACAAAATTTTTAACAGACTGAACAGTTATGTTAATAATAAGGATTTTAGTCAATGAGTAAGATTAATGTGCAAATTGAAGAACTTATTCAACCAATATTAGACTCATTAAATATAGAATTAGTATTAATAGATTATTTCAGTACTAAAGGTAATGGGAGGTTAAGGATACTTATTGATAAAGAAGAAGGAATAACCTTGGATAATTGCGTTATGGTAAGTAAGATGCTCAGCAGGGCATTAGACCATACGGAGATTATTTCTCAAAAGTATCATTTAGAAGTTTCCTCTCCAGGATTTGATAGGCCTTTAGTCAAAGAGAAAGATTTTATTCGATTTAAGGGCAAACAATGTAAAATAACTACTTCTACCCTGTATCAGGACAGAAAGAATTTCAAAGGGGAATTACTTGGTTTTGAGAATGACGAGGTTATTATTTGTATAGACAATGAGATTTTTAAAATACCGTATCCTAAAATTGCAAAGGCAAATCTTGTAGAATTTTAGATTTTAGATTTTAGATTGTGGAATTTCATATCCTCAATCCAAAATCTAAAATCCAAAATCCAAAATTAAAATAAAGGGGGATTTCAATTGAAGGCTGAATTACAAGAGGCATTAGCCCAAATAGAAAAAGATAAAGGAATTAAGAAAGAGGTGTTAATCCAGGCGACAAAGGATGCATTAACATCTGCTTATAAAAAAAGCTTTGGCTCAACTCATAATATAGAGGTTGAGTTTGATAATAAAAAAGGGTTTTATCTGGTATTTAATAAAGAGGTAGTTGATGCGGTTAAAAATCCTCATACCCAAATTTCTTTATTAGATGCAAGAGTGATAGATTCAAAGGTTGAAATTGGTAATAAAGTCAAAATAGAGTCTTTCCTTGAAGAATTTGGAAGGATAGCGGCTCAAACAGCCAGGCAGGTGATTACTCAGAGAATTCGAGAGGCAGAAAAAGATCTTATTTATGAAGAATTCAAAGAAAGGACAGGAGAAGTAATTACCGGTATAGTTCAACGCACCGAGAAAAATCAGAATGTATTAATTCAATTAGGTAAAACCGAGGCTATCCTACCTCCTAAAGAACAAATACTCAAAGAAAAATATAAAGTAGGTGACCGCATAAAGTGTTATATTTTGAGTACCAGGATTGGCAATAAAGGTCCACAAATCATTCTCTCCCGAACATATCCGGAATTAGTCAAGAAATTGTTCGAAATGGAAGTCCCGGAGATATATGAAAATATTGTAAGTATAAAATCCGTCTCACGAGTTCCAGGATATCGGGCAAAGATTGCAGTAGAATCCATTGACCCTAATGTAGATGCTGTAGGGGCATGTGTTGGAATGAAAGGAATGAGAGTTAATGCGGTAATCAAAGAATTAAACGGCGAAAAGATAGATGTTGTTGCATACTCTCAAGACCAGGCAGTATTTATTAAAAATTCTCTTTCTCCGTCTAAAGTCATTGAAATTATTATTAATAAAGAAACAAAAACATCATTAGCTATTGTTCCTGACGAACAACTCTCTTTAGCTATTGGTAAAGAAGGACAAAATGTTCGATTAGCGGCTAAATTAACAGGTTGGAGAATTGACATTAAAAGTCAATCCCAAATAACTAAAGAAAAAGAGGTAGAATTACTCAAAAAATCAGAAGAAGAATTGGCTAAAAAAGAAGAAGAAAAAGGGATTATTGATGTTAAGGAATTAACAGGAGTTGGTCCTAAATTAGAGGCAAAATTAAAAGAGGCAGGATTTAAAACAATCGCGGATATTGCCAGGGCAGGGATAGAAGAATTAACAGCTATTCCTTTACTTGGTAAGGTTAAAGCCGAAAAACTGTTAAAAGAAGCTAAGGAAAAATAGGTGTAATAAAAGAATTAGGTCTTATATGACCTATAAGACTTATAATATAAGGGTGAATTAAAAATGCGTGTACATGAAATTGCCAAAAAATTAAATATGGATAATAAGTTGTTAGTTTCTGAATTGAAAGAGATGGGGATAGCCATTAAGAGTGCATTAAGTTCTCTGGATGAAGAAACAAGTCAACAGATAATTAACCTTCATGCTACTACAAAAACTTCTCAAAGTGTTACTTCCCGAAGTGTTACTTCTGAAAAGAAAAAAAAATTACTTGCTTTTTCTTCACGGGTAAGTGATTTAGCTAATACAATAGGTATAAAACCTGCCGAATTAATCAAATCACTATTTTTACAGGGAATATCAGCTACTATTAACCAACAAATAACACCAGAGATGATAAATCAAATTAGTTTAATTTATAATTTAGATATTGAAATTTCAGCTCCAAAGGAAGAAGAAGAAGAAATAGAAGAGGATTCATCTCTTCTACAGCCGAGAGCACCGGTGGTAACTATTATGGGCCATGTTGACCACGGCAAAACCAAACTTTTAGATACTATTCGTCAGACTAATGTAATTGATACCGAAGCTGGTGGAATTACACAGCATATAGGTGCGTATAAGGTAAAGGTAAAAGAAGGGGAGGTAGTTTTTTTAGATACCCCGGGTCATGAGGCATTTACGGCTATGCGGGCAAGAGGGGCTCAGGTTACAGATGTAGTTGTTTTAGTTGTAGCCGCAGATGATGGTATTATGCCTCAAACGGTTGAGGCAATAGACCATGCTAAAGCCGCAAATGTACCTATAGTTGTGGCAATCAATAAGGTTGATTTACCCGGCATTAACAAGGAAAAAATCTATAAGCAACTGGCTGATAATGACCTTCTCACTGAAGAATGGGGTGGAAAAACTATCTGTTGTGAAGTCTCAGCCAAACAAAAAACAGGTCTTGACCACCTCCTGGAAATGTTACTATTAGAAGCAGAAATGTTGGAATTAACGGCTAACCCAAACAAAAAAGCACAAGGCACAATTATTGAATCCAGACTTGATAAGGGTAAAGGTCCTGTGGCAACTGTTCTGGTCCAAAAAGGAACATTACATATAGGGAATGCATTTGTTGCGGGTACATCTTATGGACGAGTAAGGGCAATGTTTAATGATAAAGGTGAGAAAATTAATTCTGCCGGTCCTTCTACACCGGTTGAGGTGGTCGGATTTTCTAAAATATCTCAGGCAGGAGATTCATTTAAGGTAGTTGAGAATGGGAAAAAGGCAAAACAAATATGTCTGGAATTACAAGAAAAAGAAAGAATAACTGTAGAAAAACCACTACATCGAATTACATTGGATGACCTTTACTTACAAATCAAAGAAGGCAAGGTCAAGGAATTAGATGTTATCATTAAAGCAGATGTAGGCGGCTCTGTTGAGGTGTTGAAACATTCCTTTGGAAAAATTGGAAATAAGGAGGTAAAAACTAAGGTAATACATAGTGGCATAGGGGAAGTAAATGAATCCGATATAATCTTAGCCTCAGCTTCAAATGCCATTATTATCAGCTTTCATCTACCTCTAAAAGGTGATATTAAGGCTCTGGCACAAACCTATGGAGTTGATTTACGCTCTTATAATATTATTTATGATGTTACCAATGAAGTTAAAAAGGCATTAGAAGGACTTTTAGAACCTAAATATAAAGAAATAATGTTAGGTATAGCAGAGGTAAGAGAGATTTTCAAGGCATCTAAAATTGGTGTAGCTTGTGGCTGTTATGTAAAAGAAGGAAAGATATCTAAAGGTAAAAATGCACGAATAATTAGAAATGATAAACTTGTCGTTGAAACCCGAATGATTTCTTTGCGAAGATTTAAAGAAGATGTAAGTGACGCAATTGCAGGACTTGAGTGTGGTATTGGATTAGAGAAAATTACGGATGTTCAGGTAGGAGATATTATTGAAGTCTATACTCAGGAAAAAATTATCCAAAAACTATAATAGGTATTATAGGACATATAAGACTTATAAGTCTTATATGTCTTATAACCCACTTAACTAAAATGATTATAGGTAGTTGTACGGTTACAATTCATATTCCTAATAGTAATTCTCTGAAATATAAACGGTATGTATTGAAAAGTATTATTGACCGGGTAAAAAATAGGTTTAATGTATCAATAGCACAAATAGATACAGAAGATTTATGGCAAAAAGCTATCCTCGGTATAGCTTGTGTAAATACTGATTCCCAACATGCCAATGAAACATTATCAAAGGTAGTTAATTTAATTGAGAGAGGTCTGACTGAGGGATATATTGTTGATTATGGGATTGAGATACTTTAAGTAAATTAAAAATTATGAATTATGAATTATGAATTATGAATTGAAAATTTAAGAATTATTTTCTAATTCCTCAAATTTTAATTCATAATTCATAATTCATAATTCATAATTTTTAATTTACAAAGAGGTAATCTATGGACAGTGTTAGAATTGCAAAGGTTGATTCCTTACTTCAATCAGAAATTAGTGATATTATCACTCGAAAGATAAAAGACCCACGCATTGGATTTTTTTCCATTATCTCTGTTGATGTCTCAAAAGACCTACATGTAGCAAAAATATTTATTAGTATTTATGGAGATGAGGAATCTAAGAAGAAAACATTAGACGGATTGATAAGTGCCTCAGGATTTATTCATAATGAATTAAGAAAACGCTTAAAAATTAAATTTATTCCAGAAATTGTTTTTAAGATAGACCCTTCAATTGAATATAGTGTCCATATTTCTAAGATAATTGAGGAACTAAAAGAGGAAGGGTTATAGGTAGTAGGTTATAGGTAATGGGTTGTGGGTTGTTATTTTTTCTATTACCTACTACCTATAACCCTTGAACGATTACAGAGAAAGGATAAAGATAAATGGAGGAAATGCTCTCATCCATTGTAAATCTGTTGCAAAAAGAGGATAATTTTCTAATTACCGCTCATATCCGTCCTGAAGGGGATTCAATCGGTAGCCAATTAGCTATGGCTATTCTACTTCAAAAATTAGGTAAGCAAGTAACTATTATTAATGAAGACTCTCCACCGGAACTTTATCGTTTCCTGCCCCAATGTGAAAAAATCCTTACTTATTGTCCAGAATATGAAAGAAGTAGATTTGATGTGGCTATAGTTTTGGATTGTAATCAATTTGAACGAGTAGGTAAAGTAGCTTCAATCGTCAAAAATACCCCTGTAATTATCAATATTGACCATCATCCGGACTCACCCGGTATAGGCAAATATAATTATATGGATACTAAGGCAAGTGCCTGTGCAGAACAAGTCTATATGGTTATTAAAGCCATGCATTTTAACTTAGACTATGAATTAGCACTACCTGTTTATGTTGGAATTATGACTGATACCGGTAATTTTAAACAAGTAAATACCACTCCTCTTTCTCATCAAATAGTGGCTGAACTATTAGGCTACGGTATTGCACCCAATGAGATTGCCAATCAAATCTATGAGGTGAACACTGTCTCCTCGGTCAAGCTATTAGGGATGATTTTAAGTAGTCTTAAAACAAGGCAAGGTGGGAGAATAGCTATAACTACCATTACCCAGAGTATGCTTAAAGAAATAGGTTTTACCACTGAACTTGAGCCGGAACGAATCATAGACCAGGTCAGGTCTATTAAAGGGGTAGAGATAAGTCTTCTTTTTAGGGACTTGGGGCAAAATTCGGATTTGGGACGAAACAAGGTGAAGGTAAATCTACGCTCAAAGACTTCCTTTAATGTAAGTGAAATAGCTAAGATTTTTGATGGTGGAGGACACATACGCGCCGCCGGCTGCGTCATTGAAGGAACACTACAAGAAGTAGAAAGAAAGGTAGTAGATGAGATAGAGAAAAGACTAATATAGGTGTCTATATATCAGAATACCCACCCACCTGAACATTAATATAGGTAACAGTTCAGCCACTAAGGCATAAAGACACAAAAGAGAGCAAAATCCGAATATCGAAATTCGAAACAAATTCAAAATCATAATGTCCAAATGTTTAAAATTTCTCGTTTTTATCATTTGAATTTTGGTTATTTGGATTTGTTTCAAATTTCGATATTCGGATTTCTGATTTATATAAGGTATAATCTTGGTTGCCTGAACTGTTATAATAATAGTAGTAATGGGTCAGTCTTCGGGGGGAATATGGAAAAATGTATCAACAGGATTCAAGGGGTTGAGGGGTCGAGGGGTCAAGTGGAATAAGGGAAAACAAACACTTGAACCCTTGAACCCTCGAATCCTGGACCCCTTTTCTCCC
>JBDRHR010000182.1:0-8001 GCA_043816605.1 Nitrospirota bacterium | reverse complement strand
GGGAGAAAAGGGGTCCAGGATTCGAGGGTTCAAGGGTTCGAGTGTTTGTTTTTCCTTATTCCACTTGACCCCTTGAACCCTCGACCCCTTGAATCCTTTTGATAAATTTTTCCATGTTTCCCCTAATAACTGACCGATTACCAAGCATTTAATTTTTTGCTTGACTTCCAGTGGTTTGATAGAGTATAATATTTACAGGAAAGAGATGAGCGGGATGGAATACTGTTTTTGGGGTAAAAAGGGGTGTATGAATTACCGGAAGGATATTTTAGGTCGTATCCCCTACTCTAATCAAAATTCTTATCACTTTACTATCATTTCACTTAATCAGTAATCATGTTATCGGTAATCAGGTAACCGATAACTTTTTCTCTTCTCATCTTCTTTACCCGATTACCGATAACTATTCACCGATAACCTTTTCTTACATGAGGTACAAATTGAAATATTTCTTAGCTATTGTTATTACGGCATTATTATCAGGTTGTGCCCCAAAACCTTCAGGAGAATGGGTAGATATACTCACTAACGAGAAGTGGTATCAAGAGCACAATGCCATAGAAAAAAGATATATAGGGGTTGTATATGATAAAGGTGAGGAAAAATGGGTTAAAACAAAAGAGGAATATAACCGTTATTTTTTAGAACTATGGTACACTAAATATCAGATTCACTCTCCTGTTGACAGGGGCATAAATCTGCAGGAATTCGTTGGCAAGAAGGTGGAAATAGTTGGTAAAGAAAAGGAATTAATTTATGGAGGAAGAAAAGCAAGGAAGATTTTGTTGGGTAAAATCAGAGGTGGAATTGGGGAATTGGGGTCCGAAAGCAGAATTAAGTGAGTAATCGTTTTCCAAGGCTCCTGAGCAAACTATATAGCATCTATTAATGAAAATTTGACATAGAACAAATTAATTTTCTTCGTGGTTCTCTGTGTACCTTTTTTCTTACACGAAGAACTACTGAGAGAAACACGGAGAACCACGAAGTTATAAGACATATCTTTTGATTCCTTCTTTTAATCTGAGTACATTATTATTTCCTGTGTAAAGTTTTCGTTAATAACTGCTATAAAGAAAATCTGAGGAAGATAAAAAAATTTGGCAATTACTTTCCTCAGGTTTTTAATGAGTTACAAACAACTTTTAGGGTATAAAAAATATGGAAACAACTAACATCGCTTTATTTAAAGGCAAAAAGATCAGGAGAACAATCTATAATAATGAATGGTGGTTTGTGATTGTTGATGTGATAGAAGTTCTTACGGATTCTGTAAATCCAAAGCAATATCTAAAAAATATGTTTAATCGGGACAATGAACTTGCCAAAGGGTGGGTTCAAATTGAACACCCCCTTTTAATTAATACAGCAGGTGGCAAACAAAAAATAAATTGTGCCAATACCGAGGGTATCTTCCGCATCATCCAGTCTATCCCATCTCCTAAAGCCGAGCCATTCAAACGCTGGTTAGCAAAGGTCGGTTATGAGCGGATACAGGAGATTGAAAACCCTGAGTTGGCTACAAAAAGAACACGAATGCTGTATAAACTTAAAGGTTATCCTGATGATTGGATTGAAAAAAGAATGCGAGGGATTGCTATCCGTGAAGAGTTGACCGATGAATGGCAAAATCGTGGGGCAAAAGAACAAAGAAATTATGAAATTCTTACCGCAGAGATATCAAAAGCTACTTTTGGAGTTACACCATCGGAGTATAAAAATCTCAAAGGATTAAAACGGGAAAACCTGCGAGACCATATGGATGATTTTGAACTCATTTTTACAATGCTGGGAGAAAAAGTAACAACAGAAATTCATCGCGGAGAGGATTCTAATGGCATGGAAAAATTAAAAAAGGATGCCCGGGCTGGCGGAGATGTGGCAGGAAATGCCAGAAAAGAAACGGAAAAGAAAATCGGCAGAAAAATAGTGTCAAACAAAAACTATCTTCAAAAATTGGAAAATAAAAAACTTTTGGATGTAATGCCTCAGTTATCCGTTGTAAAGCAGGTGAGCAGGGACAAGCCCTGCAGTTACAAATCGTTGTAATAGTTGTAGCTGCGACCCTTGTGGTCGCTCATTGGCTAAAATTTCACAACTGATAATTGAGGTATTAAGTGAGAATGTCTTAACAAATAAATTGGATACAGGTTCCTCTTTGTATATTTCTGAGAGTTTGCACCAAAAAGAACTAAAATGTTCGTGTATCAAAAAAGGCAATGTGTTATTAAACATTGTTGGTGCTTCCATTGGGCGGTCTTGTGTTTATATGTTTGATTATGACGCAAATTGTAATCAAGCTGTTAGCATATTGCGTCTCAAAGAAGAAACGGTAATTTCGTATTTTCTGTCTTATTGGTTCAATAGTTCAAACGCCCAATCTCAGATGTTTAAAGAAAAGTATGGAGGAGCAAGAGATAATTTGAATTTAGGTCAAGTTGGTGAATTTGAAATCCCTCTTCCTCCTCTCTCAACCCAACGCCAAATCGTAGAAAAACTTGACCGCCAGATACAGGCTTTGGATGGCGTGCAATTTCTCAAAACCGAGGCAGAAAAACGGATTGAGAAGATATTGGAGAGGGTGTGGGGAGAGGAAGGAGTGTGTAAATAAATGCTCTATCATATTTACTGCGATGAAAGCAGGCAAACTCAAAATAGATATATAAAGCGTCCTAAACCCTACGCCTCTGAAGGCTACTGTCAAGCAGTTTCCGCAACATCATTGCGGTTTTCAGATTCAGTGACGCCTTTATTATCTTCTTTCGACAATTTTAATTCTTATCGTTAGTATAGTATACATTAACTTGCTAATATTTGTCAAGTAAAATTAAGGGAAGAGGAATAAAAACTCCTCTCTCCTAACTTTTTACCTGACACCTGATACCTGAATGCTTACAAATAAGGAGGTTAAGATGAATAAATCATTAAAAGTTGGTGTAGTTGGTGCCGGACATATGGGCAGTTACCATGTGCGGCTTTATAGTGAGTTGCTAAATGTAGAGTTAATAGGCATCGCTGATATTAATGAAAAACAGGTTAATAGGTTAGCCGAGCAGTACCATACTGTGCCTTACACGGATTATACAAAACTATATGATAAGGTAGATGCCGTGAGTATTGCTGTTCCTACCGGTGCTCATTATCGGGTAGGAAGGGATTTTTTAGAGGCAGGTATCCATGTGCTGATAGAAAAACCTATTACGAATAACATTGAGGAGGCTCAAGGATTAATAAAATTAGCCCGGGAAAAAGGGTTAATCCTCCAGGTAGGTCATGTAGAACGATTTAATGCCGCTGTTTTAGAATTGAAGAAGATTGTTAAAGACCCGATTTTTATTGAATGTAGGCGTTTGGGTCCTTATAATAGACGGATAAATGATACCGGGGTCGTCTTAGATTTGCTTATTCACGATATTGATATAGTTTTAGGTCTGGTTAATTCATCACTTAAAGAGATAAATGTTGCGGCTAAATCTATCTATTCCGAATATGAGGATATTGCTAATGTCCAACTCGTATTTGACAATGGTTGCATTGCCAGCCTGACAGCCTCCAGAGTAACTGAGGATAAAATCAGGACATTAGCCGTTACCCAGTCAAATGCGTATATCATTTTAGATTATGCTGAGCAGGACCTCCATATCTATCGTCAGGGAACCTCCGAATATATCATTAGTCGTGAGGCAGTTGGATATAAACAGGAGTCTTTCATCGAAAGAATCTTTGTTCATAAAGATAACCCTTTAAAATTACAATTAGTACATTTTGTTGATTGTGTTTCAAAGGGAATCCCACCTATGACCTCTTTTGAGGCAGAGTTAAAGGCATTAGCGGTAACTTTACAAATTCAGGATAAATTAAAATTATAGTATCCTTCGTTCAGTTGCCATGGTTGCCAACTTGTTAATGTATACTAAGTTTACTTGAGGAGGGTAATTCAAAAAAACCATTTTTAAAGGAGGAGAGGTAAAATGACTGATTTTAATTTTGAGGCAAACACACGAAATTATTCGAGAAAGAATGCCTATTGGTTAGGAAAAGCATCACAACTTGCTTACAAGTCAAAGGAAGAAGGACAAGCAGAAATTAGTAATTGGGGATTGACGGAATTTGAATTTTTCGAGTTAAAGGACACACAAGCATTTATTGCCGGTAATAATGAGATGCTCATATTGGCATTTCGTGGTACAAGTGATTTGCGAGATTGGATGACCGATGCTGATGCTGCCCTTGTGAATGGTCCTAAAGGTAAAGTTCATGATGGTTTTAACACAGCGTTGAGCTATGTTTGGCGGGACATCTCGGGTTTTATTCGAGAAAAAAGGCAAGGTCGGGCATTGTGGGTAACCGGACACAGTCTTGGAGCGGCAGTTGGAACATTAGCCGTGGCAAGGTTTCGACTCGAAAAGAACGAACCGGTAAATGGTCTCTATACCTTTGGTCAGCCACGAACCGGGAATTGGACATTTGCTAAAAACTTTGACAAGGATTTTGAGGCACAAACATTCCGTTATGTTCACAATAACGATATTGTGACAAGAGTCCCATTTCGTGCAATGGGTTACAGCCATGTAGGTACTTTCAGATATTTCGATGAAAACGGCAACCAGCGGGATAACATAGATTGGTGGGATAAAATAAAAGACCGACTTAAGGGGCGAGTCAACGACTTTTTAGAACTAGGAACCGACGGCATTAAAGACCACTTTATGGATAATTATGTAAGGTGTTTGGAAAAGGCTATAAAGTAGAGTTTAGGGTTTAGGGTTAAAGGTAAATTTTTCACTCTGAACCCTGACAGAACGATAAAAATGATTCTATTTTAAACGGGAAAAAGGCTGTTATGAAAAAAGATGATAACCTTACATTTGAGGAACTTAAAACCATTGTCCAACAATTCATAGATGAGAGGGATTGGCATAAGCACCATAATCCTAAAAACTTAGCCATGTCTATCTCCATTGAGTCGGCAGAATTAATGGAACTTTTTCAATGGCTAACATTAGAGGAATCTATTGCCTTAAAAAATAATAAAGCAAAATTTGAGCACATCAAGGAAGAAGTGGCAGATATAATCATTTATTGTCTAAGTTTAGGGAATGTCCTTGATATTGATTTAAGTCAGGCTGTTTTAGAAAAGATAGAGAAGAACAAATCTAAATATCCAACCTCTAAATACAACGGGAATTTTGAGTGAATAGGTTATGGGTCGTGGGTTATGAGTAATGGTATAAGTCTTATATGTCCTATAAGTCCTATAATCTGACACCTGCTACTTACTTATTTTGGATTCCCCTTAACATATTTTGGGCATAGCCATCATTTGGGTATTTACTTAAAAGCGTGCTGAATTCTCTTTTTGCCTCTTCAAAGCGGTTTTGAGTAAGGTAAAGTGAAGCAATATTTTTAAGTGCCTCATAATTATTTGGGTCTAATTGAAGGATATTCCGGCATTGCTCAATTACCTTATCTATTTGCTTCTTTTCATAGTAAAGGCGGGCTAAGATATTGTATAATTCTATTGAAGGTGAGATTTTTGCCTCCGCAAGATATTCAGAGATTGCCTCATCAGTTTTGCCGCTACTTTCATAAAGCAATGCTATCCGCCGATGAATATCGGTAAGATTGGGGTTTAATTCTACGGCTTTCTTAAAGTTAGCAATCGCAGGTTGCGTCATCTTTCTACTTGAATATGCCCTGCCGAGATTATAATAGACAATGGGTAGATTCGGGTCGATTTTAGCCGATTTGTTGAGTTCTTCAATTGCCTCCTCATACAACTCCATTCCAAGGTAATTATTCCCGCGGTTATTATATCCGCCGGCACAATTACGGATTATATCGTTTGCCTTGCCATCTTTTGAAACCTTTGAGTCGTTTGTCCCTCTTAAAATAATTTCTGTTGCCCCCTTATCTAACTCTTTTAATATGGTTGCCTGTGGGGTATTATCCTTTAATACCTTCAAGAAAAACCACACAGGAATAGTCGTAAATCCCTTTGGAACAGGTTCATCTGAATATTGATAACATGGTCGTTTATCAAAGTTTTTTATCAAAATTTCATTAAACCTTGCCTGTCCTAATTCAGTTCCCGATGTAGGATAAAGCTCAAATTCCATATCCCGATATTTATACTTTATTTCATTAGCATACCAGTCCTGGAACAAAAATGGCGTATCTATCAAGGCTACATCCTGCCTTTTATTTTCTACATAGTAAAGATACCACACCGGAAAACCATTTACATCCCCTTTGATGAAAAGAGCGGCATTCTCATCTAAATTTTTTATTAAACTTACCGCCAAATCATGGGCAAAAAAGTAATTTCTATGGTTACAATGAAAATGATGGGTTGTGTATGGAATAATGGGAAGAAGAATAAATGGGGTCATAAGCAGAGGCATAATGCCTCGTAACGGATTAGGGATTAGTTTTGCTATGCCGATAAGCCCATAACCAATAAAGATGCTGAAAATCATATATCCAGGGATGTAGTAATCCTCTATATTAGAAATACCATATCGAATAGAAGAGGCAATATCGGTTAAAAGAACCAAAAGTAAAAATATACCTGTAAGCCTTTTTTGGGCAATGAGTAAAATCAATCCCCCTATTCCCAGTGGAACAACCCAGATAGTAAATTGATGGGTAAAAAAGTGCGTCAGATGATATTGAAGGTTTTGAAACCAGATTTGTGGGGAGGAGACAAAGAAATGGGCATAAGCCTTCAAGGTGATATAATCCATAAATCGGGGAAATGTTACCGGGTCACCCCAGTTAAGCGGTGGATGGGTAGAAGCACGAATGGGAAGATATAAATATAAAAGTAAGGGCAGGGCAAAACAACAAATTGCCTTTAGGAGAATTTTGGATTTTAGAGGTAGCACCTCTGGCAGATTTTGGATTTTGGATTGCGGATTTTGCAAGCAGACAACCGTAATAAAAAAGATACTTGCGGGGACTAAGTAGATTGTTTGCATGTGGTGCGTGAAAGATAAGCCGAGTGTGAGAGCAAATAAGTAGAGATAAAATTTCGAATTTCGAATTTCGAATTTCGAATTTTTGTATTCAATAACTGCCTCTCGCCACTTTATGAGGATAAAAATTAATAGCGTAGCAAACAGGGCATTGAGTGCGTATTTCTCGGCTATTACTGCCTGCTCCCAGAAGGTAATCGCAAAGCAAAGCATGAAAGCGGCTACCACCGCAGGAATAAGTTGAAAGTTGAAAGTTGAAAGTTGAAATAAGTATCTATTTTCCTTATTACTTTCTACTTTTAACTTTCTACTTTCTACTTCCCACTTCCCACTTCCCACTTTTAAACTTATAAAATACACCATCATACAGGCTAAGGAGGCAAAGATAGCCGACATTAAGTTGAAACGATAGGCAATGTTCCCTATGGGCAGGAGTGTTGAGAATAGTTTACCAAATAAATTATAAAAAGGATACCCTGGTGGATGGCAAATACCTAACTGAAATGAGGCAGGAATCATATCCCCTGAATCATGAAATCCTATGTCAGGGGTAAGGGTCTTGAGGTAAATCAGGAAGCTCCCAAATAAAACAAGAATACCAACAACATATTGGACAATATTAAACGGTTTTAGAGGTGCAACCTCTTCCTGCAAACTAAAAAACCTTTGTCCCAAAAAGTCCTTTTTCTTTTGTAGTTTCTGTCTAATTTTTTTCTTGCCCACTTTTATCCCTCTGGTATTACATTGGTTACCTTTCTTAACTATAGCATATTTTCATCACCTTGTCAATACATTTCAGGTATAAAAAGTAATCCTTCAGTTACGGGTGGAGACATCCCCCTAACCCCCTTCAAAGGGGGAATAAATAAAAGTTGCTGCATAATAAATTCCCCCTTTGAAAGGGGTTAGAGATATTCCCCCTTTGAAGGGGGTTAGGGGGATGTTTTTCTTGCCCAGTCAAAAAATAACCCCGCGTAACTGACCCATTACTATATATAATGCATTAAATAACTTGACATATTAT
>JBDRHR010000181.1:0-3909 GCA_043816605.1 Nitrospirota bacterium | reverse complement strand
GATATACAGATATATCATGCTATACATTATAGCATGCTGTATCCCAAATCTGCAAACAAAAAAGCAGTATGATCAACTTAATTTTCATACCTCTTTGTGAGACTAATGGCTCATGTGGGTTTCATCTGAAAATACCTCATTCTATTTCTCGCAAAGGTCGTAAAGAAAGATTATCCGCAGATTGCACAGATTACACAGATTGGAATATTCAGATATATCTTATATTCTTTATAATCCTAATAATCTGTGTAATCTGCGTAATCTGTGGATATATATCTTCTCAATTTTCATATCTCTTTGTGAGACTATGGCTCATGTGGGTTTCATATTTCCCTCATAATTGCTTAGCCAGAATCAGAGTTACTTTATCAGACGAACTCCCACCATCACCAATTGCCTCTAAATAGCAAATATACACCCCAATCGGTAAAATCTCACCCTCTTCATCTCGACCATCCCAACTAATCATATTTCCTCCTTTAGCTATTTGGTATTCCTGCTCAATTAACCTTTTAACCAATCTTCCTCGAATATCATAGATTCTTATGGAAACCTCTGCGGCTTTTGAAAGTGAGTAAATAATGGTAGTTTGCTTACCTTCCTGTGGGGCAAAGATTTTATTGATTATATTTACTACCTTAGCCTGTGGTGGTTTTGCCGCTTGGGAAGTCAGGTTATTGAATAAGCCTGGGGTGGGAATAGAGGCGACAGACCAATCATTTTTAGTCTTGGTGGTATCAAATATTGAATTTCTGGCAATTGATTGTCCTGCCGATACCTTTGTGCTGTCAATTGCCTCCCCTTGCCAGGCAGTAAGGCTTTCTAAATCATCAACCTCTGATTGAGGTGGATTATCATTAGCCCAGCAAACCGCATCTATTATTTGACCTAACGAATTATAAACCACCATCTGGTCAGTTGTGGAGGTAATAGAGTCGCTATGAGCAAAAAGGTTGAACTTACCATTGATTCCCCCTGTATCATCCTGCCCCTGGATTCCATAATATAGTAATAGGAATTCGCCGGTATGGATAGTGCATGTTCCCACTACTTTATCCTCATCACCATCTAAGTCATTAAAGTAAAACCCGTTTATTTGGGCACCCTTATCTGAATTTCCATCGTCCACACAATAGACCTCAACCCAATCGTGACTATCTGAAAACATAATCTCGTTGATAAGCAACTTAACTCCTTGAATAGCTTGAATATCAGAGATATCCAAATAAACACTATTTTGTTTTCCAGGGGTACCATAGGAAGTTTTAGAGGATGTCCAATAAAAGTCAGTATTTGACCCCAGCGGATATATCTTTTCCAATGTTCTTCCACTATTAGCCGTCCCTACTCCCCAATTTTTATTATAACTCAATATATCGATTAAATTCGAGGAGGTATCTTTTAAAGTGATGGTATCCGTCCCATCACCCAAAGAAAAACTTCCTATCTGCAATAAGGTAATTAAACCTGGGTAATTATAGGTAGTAAATGTCGTCATATTTTCTATTAAGATTAAATATTGGTAGGGTTTAATCGTTATCGTTGCAGGGATAATTATATTCTTTACTCCATCATTGAATGTCCACTTAGAGATATCAACCTCCATTTCAGTGGTGTTATAAAGTTCTACCCATTCACCATTGATGTCTCCTACAAATGAAGGGGCATCATACATAATTTCATTAATGATTATCGTATTTTGCGACCAGACTACCTCGCCTTTTATGGCAATTAAAAGAATGATTATTGCCTTTTTCCACATAGCTTTAAATTATACTTCAACTCCTGATATTTTACAACAAAAATCTTTTGATTACTTGAACGATTACATCCATTCTAATCCAAAATCATTTTTAACAATGCCATGCGGAGGTAAAGGCCATTATCTACTTGCCTAAAATAGGCGGCTCGCGGGTCTTCGTCAACCTCAATGGCAATCTCATCTACTCGTGGTAAAGGATGCAAAATGCGGGCGTCTTTTTTCATTAAGGAAAGTAACTCATTGTCAATTAGATACACACCTTTTAACCGATTATAATCCTCAACATTCCTAAACCGTTCCTTTTGGATTCTCGTAACATAAAGAACATCCACCTTTGAGGCAATCTCTTTTAAATCCGTTGTTTCCTCAAAAGATACCTTCCTTTCTTCCTCTAAATAATGAATAATATCTCTGGGCATTCGGATTTCTTCAGGGGAAACAAAATATAGTTTTATTCCTTCTTGTTGAGCGAGAAGATAAGTTAAAGAATGAACTGTTCTACCATACAATAAATCGCCCACTAAACCTATTTTCAAATCATCAATTCTGCCTAATTCCTTTTGAATAGTATATATATCTAACAATGCTTGAGTAGGATGCTGACCGGCGCCATCACCAGCATTAATAATTGGCACAGGCGAGACCTCTGAGGCTATTTTTGATGAGCCTTCTTCGTAATGTCGCAGGACAATTACATCGGCATAAGCACCTATGACTCGAATCGTATCAACTAAGGATTCGCCTTTTGTTACCGATGAAAAAGCTGGAGCATTTTCGGTTGTGATTACCTCTCCACCAAGTCTGAGCATTGCGGATTCAAAAGAAAGCCTGGTTCTTGTGCTTGGTTCATAGAAAAGTGTAGCTAAAATCTTTCTCCGTGAGGTTAAGGCTAATTTGCCATATTCCCCTACCAGGCAAGCTTGTTTTTTATCCGCTACCAGGCGAGCCTGTATTTCCATCTCACCGGCTAAAGAAAAAATCTCATCCAGTAATTCTCTTTCCCTAAATTGTTTTACTTCAATCACATGGTGTAATTTAGAACCCAATTTTTCCTCCTATCTTTCGCAATCCACAATCCACATTTCCTCTTCTCTTCTACTATTCCTCTTCGTTTCTTTTTTCCTTTCAGCCGTTGTTTTTAGTGATTGGCTGTGAAAGTTTTTTCTTAATAAAATCCAAATCTTGTAAGTCTTTAGGGCTTTTGCGGGCATGGAGAGCAATTTCTTTCATTTCTTTGAGATGTTGCAAAGAAGCAATCTTTATAGTTGTTGTCCTATCAAGTTTTTTATTCTCTGCAACCGCAAGGAGCTCGGAAGCCTTTAAAGGAAAATCGAGTAAAATATCAATCTTCATTTCTAACTCCGGGTTCCAGAAAAATACGGTATCCGGCTTATCAATCATTATTCTGGAAGCAGCAACATTGGCATTATCAATGTAGGCTACCGGGTTTCCATCCTTATCTATTTTTGATATATAATAACATTTAGATTTATACATCGCCCGGGTCAGTGATTTAGCTTCTTCCATATCTTTTGGCCTTTTTGATACAAGATCACAATCGAAAGTTACACGGTCCGAACCGAAAAGAGTCAGTGCCAGTCCTCCTACAAAAATTGGAGTGAATTTTGCTGCCTCCATGTTTTTGATGATTTGTTTAAGTTTTTGAGTTTCCGTCACAGGCTCCATCTGACTGCTCCTTGTTAATTCTTTGAAGATTACGAATGAACCGTGCATGACGAAAGTTGTGATTAAGCAAGTCAATAGGACGCCGACTCATGAGGATGCGGCGGTTAGAGATGCTAAGAATTTTCTCTGCCTTTTTCATTCTTAATCCCCCTCGTATAATATGTTTATATTGATAGTTATGGTTGAATAACTATCTAACGGTGTAGGAGGGCGGTTGGTGGAAGATGACGAAGTTCAACGTGATATTAAAATATCTCCTTATAAAATTGTTAAGGCAAATGAGGGGGTTAAAATAAAAATGTCTAACAATGAATACACTCCCAGGAAATTTCAGCAATGATTTTATCAAAATTAAAAGCTGACGCAGAAGCAAAATTGGGAGAAAAAATAACTGAAGCGATTATTACCGTCCCTGCTTATTTTGATGATGCTCAACGTCAAGCGACTAAAGATGCTGGTAA
>JBDRHR010000180.1:0-6153 GCA_043816605.1 Nitrospirota bacterium | reverse complement strand
AAAAGATTAATCATCCTAAATCCTTTAAATCATTAAAATTATCAGTGCCTTACACATCTTAAGTCCTTCGAAAAAAGAAATTTATTTATGAAAAAACCATAATCGAGTTACTACCCACATAACTGAGACATTACCAATTTACGTAATGGGTCAGTCTTTGGGGGAAATTTGTTCGTAGTAACCCGCTTTAGCGGGTAGATTTAAGGCAAATAACCGCATAAATGCGGTTACTACAAACTCTATCCCTCCCGATAACTGACCCATTACAAACGAGGGTAATGCCTTAGTTATCAGTGGAAGTATACGCTCTGTGCAATTATTATAGTGGACGACATAAATAAGTAAACCAGGTTAAGAGGTTAAGAGATTAAAAGGTTAAGAGGTTAAAAGAGTAAGAGGAGAAGAGGATACTATAGAGATTAGTTGTTCCTTCTTACCTTTTCACCTCTTCACCTTTTCACCTTTTTACCTTGATAATTTCCATCAATAACTGACCTATTACAACTGATAACTGAGGGATTACCCATGAAGGTAATGGGTTAGAAGGTGTGAAAAAATTGAAATTTGGGTAAAATTAAGTTTGTAAGTCCAGTATTTGCAGACAGAATTTTTTTAAATATCGTTGGAAAACCGATTTTTTCACACCTTCTAACCCATTACGATATGTCCATAGTTTTCTTATTACCCACTACTGTGAGATTAATCCGTATGCGTGTAAAACCTCTCGTACCTTTTCTCGATTAGTATCTCTTAAAGGTACTAATGGTAATCTTACCTCAGGCGAAATCATACCCATCATACTTAGTGCCTCTTTTACCGGCACAGGATTTGTCTCGATAAACATTGCCTCACATATTGGAAATATCTTGTAATGTAGTTTCTTTGCCTCCTCGAAATTACCTTTGTTAAACTCCCTGACCAAATTGGCTATATCCCGTGGAATAATATTGGCTACTACGGAAATAACCCCTACACCGCCAATTGATAGTGTTGGAAGTAGTGTAAAATCGTCTCCTGAGAGTAAGGCAAAATCTTTGAGGCTTGCCTCGTTACGGCAAAGTTCCAGGTTTAAAACCTGTTCAATGATTTTACTTTGTTGCCTTAAATCAGCACTTGCCTCTTTGATGCCAACGATATTATCAATTTTTGCTAACATAGCTACCGTTTCCGGGAGTAAATTTACCCCGGTTCGACTCGGGACATTGTAAGGAATTAGCGGAATATCCACCTCTTTAGCAATAGCGGCATAATGTGCATAAAGCCCTTCCTGAGTAGGTTTATTGTAATAGGGTGTAACCGCCAATATGGCATCAGCACCTACCTTTTTAGCGTGACGGGCTAATTCAATTGATTCGCGGGTACAATTTGAGCCGGCACCGGCAATTACCGGTATTCTTTTATTTACTGCCTCTACTACCATCGTTACAACCTCTTTGTGTTCCTCGTGTGAAAGGGTAGCAGATTCGCCTGTTGTTCCACAAGGGACTATGCCATCAGTCCCTTCTTGAATATGGAACTCCACTAATTTTAATAGCCTCTCCTTATCCACCTGACCATTTTTAAATGGTGTAGCTAAAGCTACAATTGAGCCTTTAAACATTTTATTGCCTCCTCAAAGTTGGAAAGTTATAAAGTTAAAAGTTATAAAGTTGAAAGTTGAATTTAACTTTTAATTCCTAATTCCTAACTTTCAACTTTATAACTTTCAACTTTCAACTCCTAAACTTATCCTTATAGCCTGACGCATAACCTCAATAGGAGCTTTTTGCCCTGTCCAGAGTTCAAATGATAATGCCCCTTGATGGACTAACATACTAAGCCCATTTTGGGTAAGGCAACCTTTTTCTTTTGCCGCTTTGAGTAAAGGGGTCTGCGTTGGATTATAGATAATATCATAGACAACCTTGTCTGAAGAAAGCCAATCTGGATGGATTAATAATGGGTCATCCTTGTGCATGCCGCAAGGGGTAGCATTAATCAGTATGTCGGTCTCTTTAATATACCCTTCAAATTCATTATCCTCTAATCCTACCGTATTTAACCATACCCCAGGGAAATACCCTTTAATATTCGAGGCTAACCCTTCCGACTTGAGCATTTCTTTATCCGTAATGGTCATTCTTTTAATTCCTAAATTAGCCAGCGAAAAGCCAATAGCCCGGGCGGCACCGCCTGCCCCTAAAATAAAAATCTTTTTATTAGCCGGGTTCACCTTTAATTCCTCTATTAGTGAGGCAACAAATCCTTTACCATCCGTATTATCTCCGAACAATTTCCCCTCAGGCAACACCCCCCCTACCCCCTCTCGAGAGGGAATTGTTATAGTATTTACCGCACCAATCATACCTGCCTCTGGTGAAAAATCATCTAAATATTTCATCACCAATTCTTTATAAGGTATAGTCACATTTACCCCGACTATATTTAAGGCAGACAATCCATTAATCGCTGAATGCAGGTCTTCTGATTTGACTCTAAATGGAAGATAGACAAAATTCAGGTTTAATTCTTTAAATGCGGCATTGTGCATATCTGGTGAGAGTGTATAATCTATTGGGTAACCAATCAATCCTACTATCTTTGTCAGGGCATTGATATTCATTGTTTTTATTGGATTCCTTTTTAATTCTTATATGTCCTCTATGTCCTCTATGTCCTATATCTCCTGGTTTTTTTGCTCCTGCTCAAGTATTTTTAAAAATGCCTCTACCACCAGTGGGTGAAATTGAGTTCCTGAGCCTTTTTTGAGTTCACTTATAGCCACCTCAAGAGGCAATGCCTTACGGTAGGGTCTATCCGAGGTCATAGCATCATAGGCATCGGCTACCTTGATAATGCTTGCATGTAATGGTATTCTCTCTTTAGATATACCATCAGGGTATCCTTTCCCATCTATTTGTTCATGGTGAAGTCTGACTGCTAACATGATTACTTCAGGGAATTCAACAGGTCCCAGTATTTTAGCACTAATCTGAGGATGCTCCTTAATTACCTTCCATTCCTCATCATTCAATTTACCGGGTTTAAGAAGGACATCCTCCTTTATGCCGATTTTGCCTATATCGTGAAGGAGTGCGGCAATTTCCAATGATTCTACATCTTCTTCTGAAAGTTTTAACTCTTCTGCTATCTCAAGTGTATATTTAACTACTGCCTCAGAATGTCCTTTAGTATATGGGTCTTTAGCGTCAACCGCGGCGGCTAATGCCTTAACTGTCCGCAGGAAGCTGTTATGTATTTCCTTATGTAATTTAGCGTTTGCTACAGCTATTGCCGCCTGGTCTGCTATAGCAGAAAGTAGGTTGACCTGGTCCTGGGTATATCTTTTTTTCCGAGTAGAATATATGGTCAGGATACCGATAGACTCATCCTTAACTAACAATGGAATACACAATAGAGAAGTTACCCCCTCTTTAGTAACATATTGCGGATGTTCATATTCTTTATCATTAGGAATATCCGTAACAATTACCGGTTTCCTTTCCTGGAGGGCTTGTTCTACTATACTTTTACGCTTACCAATCGTAGTTCCTCTTTCGCTAAAATACTCCTGACTCAAACCATAAGAGGTGCTCAGGACAATCTCTTTTTCTTCTCCTATAAGTTTTAATGAGCAAATTGAAGCATCCATAAGTCTTATGCCGACCTCCAGGATTAAAGTCAAAACCTTTTCTAAGTCTAATGTAGAGGAGATGGTTTTTCCCACTTCAAATAATGTAGATAGTTCACTTACCTTCTGTCTCATCCCACGATATAATTTGACATTCTGAAATGAGATAGCCGCAGTATTGACTAATGTAGAGAACCCCCTTAAACTATCCTGGTTAAATGCCTTCTCTGCAAAACTACATATATTAACTAATCCAAATACATTTCCATGAACTACCAATGGAAGAGTCAGGAAGGACTTAAAATTTCTTCCTTCTAATGATATAGCGTTATCTTTTATATCTATGGAAAGATGTTCCGGTGAAATAGAAATGTCTGAAAGGTCAGCAAAGATATTTAATAACTTATCTCTGATTTCAATGAGCATTTTTTGGGGGATTTCATAAGGTGTCTTTATCCCGAGCCAATTATTATCCTCAGTTTTATGAAGCAGTATGGAGCAAAAATCAACCTTGATTAATTCATTTAAGGCATCTGTAATTAGATTAAATACCTCTTCTTCTTCTGTGATAATAGAATTTAGTGATTGGGTAATTTCATTTATTTTGGTAAGTTCACGGATTCTTGACTCAGCCTTACTATAAAGTTCTGCATTAGCTAAGGCAGAGGCAGCCTGACTGGCAAACAATGATAAAAGCCCTAAATCTTCAGTAGTATAATCGAGCGGCTTAATTAATCTATTAACAGATAATACACCTATGACCTTATCCCTGACCGAAAGAGGGACACACATAGCTGATTTTATCTTTTCTTCTTCTCTATTTTTTCTAAAGCGGAGGTCTTTTACCTGACCAATAAGAAGTAACGGTTCTCCTTCTTTGGCTACGGTTCCTGCGATCCCTTCGCCTAATTTTATTCTCGTATTGACAATTACCTCTTTTGGTAGCCCCCTGGCAATACTTATTCTCAATTCCTCTTTTTCTTCATCAAGTAACATTATTGAGCCTGTATCCGCATCCAATTCTGAGATACAGGCATCCATAATTAAATCAAGAAGTTCATCAAGAATAATTGTTGAGCCCATTGCTTTACTAATTATGTATAATGACGATAATCTTTGAAAATGTCTTTCAGGTTCACCTGTAAGTTCCTGCGGCATCTTTCCTCCTTAGAAATGGGAAGTTAAAAGTAGAAAGTAGAAAGTGGGAAGTTAAGTCGAACATTTACTTCTAACTTCCCACTTCCTACTTTCTACTTTCTAACTTTCTACTTTATACTATTTCCACCCAAACGGTTACTTTATTTTAGAATTTTGTCATTAAAGAGACTCGATGTGTATCGCCTAAATCATCATAATCACAATATGCGTAATCTAACCCAAAACCTGTTCCCGGCATTTTAAATCCTGCCCCAAAGGTTAAATCAGAGGATTTTAGCGCATCCTTAGTCAGGGTTTTATATCCGGCACGAATGGCTACCATCTCTTTAATCCAGTATTCACCACCTAAGTTAAAATTGGTATCGTTATCTGAGGGGAAATTAATATCCAGAGCCAGGGTTAAGGCCTTATCTAATAATTTATACGCACCACCAACCTTGAAATTTAATGGTAATGAGTCTTTCTCGCTTACAAAGGCTCCTAATTTAGGTCCAAAATTCTGGACTACTGCCCCTAAGGTAAGATTTTCAACTTTGGGCTTATATAAACAACCGACATCTAACCCAAAACCAGTTGATTTTTTCCCATCTATCTTCATCTGGATATATTTTACTGTTGCCCCTAAGGAACAATTTGGCATCATTTCCTTCGCATAAGAAACTGATACGGCAATATCCTTGCCGTCAAATGTGCCTAACTTCGGAGGTTTAAGTGGGCCAACCCCATCTGGGTCATCTCCATATTTATCGATACTACCCGAATCTAACAGGGTAACAGCCCCACCCATAATTCCACCCATTATTTGAGTCGGATGGATATAGGCTAAGTAATTATATTTTATCTCCTCCAGCCAATCTGAGTACATAAAGGTAGCCTGCCTTTCCTTAATCTGGGCAATACCTGCTGGATTCCAGTACAGGGCATTAATATCATCTGCCACCGCCACGAATGATTCACCCATCGCATTCGCCCTTGCCCCCTGGCCAAGTTTTAAAAACACCGCTCCTTTACTTCCTGGCGACCCTGCCATTACATAACTACCTACAAACAATACACTTACCGCTACGATTAAACTTAAAAACCCCTTCATTTTACATTACCTCCTTCTTGGATTTTAGGCTTTAGCCTTTCATAATGAAATCCTAAAGGATTAACTCCATGAAATCCTAAAGGATTAACTCCGTAATCCGGTTACTTAAATTATACCACATATTTTATTTTTGTCAAGTATTTTTCCACTTTTATTGTAATGGGTCAGTTATCAGGGGGAGGAAGGGGTCCAGGATTCGAGGGTTCAAGGGTTCGAGTGTTTGTTTTTCCTTATTCCACTTGCCCCCTCGACCCCTCAACCCCTTGAATCCTGTTGATACATTTTTCCATATTCC
>JBDRHR010000179.1:0-7497 GCA_043816605.1 Nitrospirota bacterium | reverse complement strand
GGAATTTTTTGGTTAGCCTGTCAAGGGGATATAGTGTCCAAAATAAGATTTCAATAGTTACAGAATAGAGGATAAAAATACATAACTCCTTGATACCAAAAGGCTTATTAAAGAGAAAAGGGGATTTTCAGATGAAAGATGTGTAAGCATCGCGTCTATTTCATCCCTTGATAATACAACCGGTATATAAGTTGTTCTCTTTGCTCTCACACAATCCCTATAGTCGCCAAAATCCTTTTTCAACACATACCTGAACAAAAAAAGAAGTGCATTGAATGCCTGGTTCTGTGTAGAAGCAGAAACATTCTGCCTGATGGCAAGATATTTGAGAAATTCTTTTACATCATAAGAAGAAAACAACAAAGGTGATTTGTTTTGAGTAAAGGACTGAAATCTTCTGACCCACATGGCATATACCTTTAATGTCTTTGGAGAATAATGCCTTATCTTTATTTCAGCAAGCAAATCCGTGTGCACCTTCTTCCATTGAACTGCAACTGACTCCTTTTCGTTCCCCGATTCTTCATGAACCTGCAACTGAGATGGCGGTAGAATCTTCCCTGTCGTTTCTGGACACGATTTATGGCAGAAATCAAGATAGTACCTTAACCACTTCTTATAATCGTACTGATAAAAAATAGGAATTGACTTCTTAGCCAATATTGAACTATATTGAGACAAAATATCCGTTGGGATATTAATCATGCAGAATTATCCCTTTTTTCTACATAACATCTCGCTCGTGTTCTGTTCTAACGAGGCAGCGGACTTTGTCCGCCTTGTTATGCCGTTCGTAATATATCACAAGCATTAAAAATCCAGTGGGCTTTTGGCCTCTTTCACCGTTCTGCTTGGCACACAATGGGTATATATCATCGTAGTCCTTACATCGCTATGTCCCAAAAGCGTCTGGATTGTCCTGACGTCATAATTGGCCTGCAATAAATGAGTGGCAAAACTATGGCGGAATGTATGGGATGTAACGCGTTTAGTAATCTTTGCCCGGCGAACAGCCTTGTAAATCGCCTCCTGAACATGCGTTTCATGCAGATGATACCGTCGCATCTCTTTTTTAGCCGGGACAAAAGTAAGGGAGTTTTGAGGGAAGAACCACTGCCAGATAAAATCCTTTGCCGCAGAAGGGTATTTTTTCTCGAGCAAGTTGTCAAGAAAGACACCTGAGTACCCTGTCTCAAGGTCATTGTCATGGAGTTGTTTGATAACCTCCATCTGCTGCATAATCTCTGGCACAATTGTCTGTGGAAGGGGAATAGTGCGGTCTTTTTCCCCTTTGCCATGAACAGTGAGTATTCCGGCATCAAAGTTAAAATTCTTCACACGCAATTGCAGGCATTCAAATAATCTGAGCCCACAGCCGTAAAGCAATTTAACCACAAGATCATAAGGATATTGAAGATGTTTCAAAACAGACTCTATCTCATTTCGGGAAAGAACTGCAGGGATATAGCTTGATTTCTTTGCGCGGGGAACATCCTTGTATTCGCCGAAATCTTGTTTGAGGACATGCCTGAATAAAAATAGTAGCGAATTGAATGCTTGATTCTGGGTCGAGGCAGAAACACGGCATTGAACAGCTTTATCCTTACCCACATCTCTTACTGAACAAAATGATGCTACAATAATGCCACCCCTTCGGGGTTAGGATTTGCTTGTTTTTATTTTCTTTTATTTTCTGCATTTAATCCCGAAGGGATGATATTATTGTAGCATTCATTGAATAATTACAATTAAACCCTGGAAGGGTGACATTATTGTAGCAAAACAGCTTGTAATTATAGAAAAAGATGTGGGTAAGGATAAACTTAATAAAGAGGGTTAGGGATGTAAAAACGCCGGCAGTTACCTTGCAATCTGCCGGCGTTTTTATTATAATTTTGTTCAAAACCCCGCACAGCACGCACATAGTTTGTGTTGTTCTTATTGTTGTTGTTCTGGTTGCCATTGTCGAAGTTCTGGTTCCACGCGTTGTTACTATTGTTCTCGGTAGAACTCCAATAGTTGTTGTAACATCCCCCTAACCCCCTTCAAAGGGGGAATAACCGCCAACAACGCTTTATAAAGGTGTTTTAATAAAGGCAAGGCATCTCACCTTTATATTGATTAACTGCTCTCATAAAACAGTCCCTTTATCGCTTTTAAACAAAACCTGCTCGCTTACTGCCACCTTAGCAACAGTAATTCCGGCATTTACTTTAGTTCATAAAGTTTGAAAGTTTTTAAAGTTCATAAAGTTTGTATTCCTCTTCTTTTTGCTTTTTAACTTTATAAACTTTCTACTTTATAAACTTTTTACTGATTTACAAACTTTCAACTGACTTTCGCCAACCTGTAATTTGTTTACCTATGCTATCCATTAATAAACTAAGCTCTGCTTGCTTTTTAATGGGCAATACCTTCATATCAGTGCATAGGCGTATTTCTAATTTGAGCAATTCAAAATCATCTAAGAATGATTCCAAATGCTCCTTCTTATTAGTTGCTTTATTAACCCTATAAATATTCCTTACCAATTGCAAGGCATCGCGTTTCATGTCTTGCCCAAGCGTATACTTATATTCCTTCGAAAAATCTTTGGTAAACTCAAAAATCTTCAAAATTAATTTATAAGTATCCCTGTAAACCGGTAAATCATAATATAGTGCCATAATTTTTAAAATCGACCGCTCCGCGGTAAGATTTAATAGTTAAAGGGATAAATAGTTAAAAAGCCCTGACTGCACGCACATAGTTTGGGCCGTACTTATACTCGGCGTACGTGTAGCCGTTGGAGAAATTGAAGTCCCACGCGTTGGAATCATTGTACTCAGACGACGACCAATAGTACCCGTTACTAAAACCACCAACAACGCTCTTTTGCTGATACAATAAATTTAACTCGTATTCTGAAGGTAAATACCAGTCACCATAGGTAACACCAGCAACTGTTACTGAATAATCAGCACAAACCTTTGCGGCAAAATTACCTGCAGTATTATCATTGGTTTGCATAGCTATAATAAGCATAGTATTCATTTCTCCTGCTCTTAAACCATTTCCGGTTGTATTGGTTACTCTGTTTGTTCCGTTGTACCATTGCATTCCTGTGCTTTGGTCGGTTGTGGCGGCAACTAAACCATGCTGTCCGCTTGAGTCAACCCAAAATACTATACCGCCTTGGGCAGATTGACCTATGGTATAAGTTGCAGCTGGTGTGCCAGCAGGACCTTGAGGACCTGTTGCACCTGTTGGTCCGGTCGCTCCTTCAGGTCCTGTTGGTCCGGTCAGACCTGTTGGACCTGTCAGACCTGTTGTGCCGGTCGCTCCTTCAGGTCCTGTTGGTCCGGTCAGACCTGTTGGACCTGTCGGACCCACTAATGTCGCCGTATCCTGCATTGTCCCATCAGGAAACTTGATACCACCGGTAGTAGATTCGATTATTCCGGCAACACTTAAAGTTTCTCCTGGATTCGTTACCCCAATACCTACTCTACCCTCCTTGGTTATCCGCATCCGCTCTTTCCAATTAGCAGGGGTCATGAAATCTCCATTACAGGTGGAAAACACCATATCATCTGTTGGAGACTGAAAAGGCAAACAGTTACCTATACTCCAATCTATCCATTGGTTTGGATGACTCGCGGCATCACCATCTCCACCAATCAAACCACCCCAAGAGGCATTGGTCTGGGGAAGAAGAAAAACATCTGCCTGCTGAAGTGTCAGTGTGAAGGCAGAAATAGGGGCAATAACCAATCCTCAGGCTAATAACATTAAAAGCATTGTTTTTTTCATTTTTTTCGAACCTCCTTAATTTTTAATTTTTAATTTTGGATTTATGGACAATCCGTAATACCAATCTCGTAGGATTGTATTCGCAAATTTTAATTTGCGTGCATACACGCTGATATAAAATCAGCGAATACAATTCCCTTCCTAATCGTAACCCATCCTTAGCTGATTAAGGATGGGAGAAAATAAAATTGATTAATTTCCCCTCGCATCACCTCCTTGCTGAAAAGTAGAAAGTTTATAAAGTTTATAAAGTATAAAGTTCATAAAGTTTACAGGAAATAATTTCCATTCGTCTGCTGACCACTACCCATAATAAATACAGACCACTTTAGCTCATACGCCAGAACAGGCTTACTGGATAAAATAGTAACCGTTCAGTCTATCCATCAAAAAGTGTAAGAAGGGGGATAAATCATTGCAAATTTAGCATTGCAAATTGCAAAATGCAAATTTGAAGGAGAGAATTGTTACCACAAAAGCAAAGAATCAATTAAAATTTGAAATGATAAATGCTAAATTTGCAATTTGCAATGGAAATATCTTCATATCTTCTTTTCTTCGGACACTACCTGAACGCTTACATAAAATAAAGAAAAGGAATAAAAGGCAAAATTTAAGGGTTAAGTTGATGTGAGAGGTGTTATCCATGTTACCTCCTGCCAATAGAGGAGGCATAGGATTCGTTGGCTTGTGCTTTAGCTGATGTCTGATGTCTGATGTCTATTCATAAATTAAGTATAGCAAAAAAAATAATAATGTCAAGCATTATTTTTAGTTTTTTTGTAATCTCAACCTTCTCCTTTTCTCCTTCTTTACACAATATTCTTCCCTTTTCCACCTGATAACTGAGGCATTACCCACGAATACCACGAATTTTACGAATTTTAGAAATTAGGAGACAGGGAATCAAGGGGATAAGGCTTTACTTGTCAACATATTCCCTTGTCAATTTATTACTTCATACATCTATTTGTATTTATTCGTTTCATTCGTGAAATTTGTGGTATATTTTATACTTTCCTATCTCTCAAGTAAAAATTTTTTCAGGGTTCAGCAGAGTGGAAGAAAATACCTTAAACCCTTAAACCCTATTATAAGATTTCATGGTGTAAATAACTTACATTTAATGAAACCTATATTATGAAATATGTATTTAAGTAGGGTCATAAGGGTGTTTATTCCATAAATAACGCTTACTTTAAAATTAACTGAAGAGGCGTCTTTAAAATATTTAGTATTCACAGGAATTTCTGCTACCTTAAATTTAAAATGCACTGCCTGAGCAATTATCTCGGTATCAAAGACAAAATCATTTGAGTTGCGTAAAAAAGGCACGGTTTCAAGGAATTTCCTGCTATATGCTCTATAACCGGTATGGCATTCAGAGAATTTTGTGCCAAACGATAGATTTTCAATAGTGGTCAGGAATTTATTCGCCAGGAATTTATATAAAGGCATCCTGCCTTTTAGAGCCTCACCTTTAATTAACATTCGAGAACCTAAAACCATATCCGCTTTACCTTGTTTAATTGGCTCTATTAATTGAGGTAATACCTTTGGGTCATATTGCCCATCAGGGTGAAGCATAATAACTATATCAGCCTTATCTCTTAATGCCTCCATATAGCAAGTTTTTTGATTACCGCCATAGCCAACATTATGAGGGTGAGTAATTACCTTTAGCTTAAGTTTATTAGCCACCTGTGTAGTTTCATCCTTGCTGGCATCATCAACTAATATAATCTCATCTGCAACCCCTTCTGGTATTTGCACATAAGTCATATTAAGCGTCTTAGCCGCATTATACGCAGGCATGATTATGATAATCCTTATTTTGTTATTTTCCATTTCAAGGAAAATATTACTATATTTTTCAATAAAAGTCAAGGTGATTTTTTAAAAATTGGTAATGGGTCAGTTACGCGGGGTTATTTTTTGACCGGGCAAGAAAAACATCCCCCTAACCCCCTTCAAAGGGGGAATATCTCTAACCTCTTTCAAAGGGGGAATATCTCTAACCCCTTTCAAAGGGGGAATTTATTATGCAGCAACTTTTATTTATTCCCCCTTTGAAGGGGGTTAGGGGGATGTCTCCACCCGTAACTGAAGGATTACAAAAATTGGTAATGGGTCAGTCTTTGGGGGGAAACATGGAAAAATTTATCAAAAGGATTCAAGGGGTTAAGGGGTCGAGGGGGCAAGTGTAATAAGGAAAAAATCTTCACTTAAACCCTTGAACCATGGATCCCTTTTATTAACTTTCCCACCAATAACTGAGAAAGTGTGAAAAAATTGAAATTAGGGTAAAATAAAGTTTGTAAATTCAGTGTTTGCAAGCAGAAATTTTTTAAATATCGTTAAAAAATAGATTTTTTCACACCTTCTGACCCATTACGGTGCAACTAATAGAACACTGTAATACCAAAGTAGAAATGTCCGGTTCTAAGTATGTTATAATGTCTTCTAAAAAAGGAGGACATTATGGCAGAAAAGGACATTATCAAGATGACTCGTGGAGAATTAAGGCGATTGCATATAATTTACAAAGTGATAGAGAAAGAACTAACGCAGATAGAGGCAGCAGATATTTTAGGTTTAAGTGAAAGGCAGATAAGGAGAATAACTAAGAGAGTCAGTGCTGAAGGGGAAAAGGGGATAATCCATTGCTTGCGAGGTAAACCATCAAGTCAAAGGATTCAAAAGGAAACAAAAGATAAGGCAATCAATCTCTACAAAGGGAAATACCAAGGTTTTGTTTCAACTCTTGTTAATGAAAAGCTCTTTGAAATAGACAAAATCAAGTTAAGTGATGAAACCTTGCGTGAATGGCTCATAGAAGAAGGTGAATGGAAGAGGAGCCGTAAGCATAGAAAACACCGCAAATGGCGTGAGCGAAAGCATTATTTTGGTCAGATGATACAAATGGATGGTTCCCATCACGATTGGTTGGAGGGAAAATGTTCAAAGTTAGTTCTTATGGGTTATATAGACGATGCCACAAACACTGTATTTGCCCGTTTCTATGATTATGAAGGTACTATTCCTGCTATGGACAGTTTTCGAGGCTATATAGAGCAATATGGTATTCCTCAAAGCCTCTATCTTGACAAGCACAGTACCTACAAATCAAACGCAAAGATTACTGTTGAGGAAGAATTAGAAGGCAAAAGAGAGCCTAAAAGCCAGTTTGAAAGGGTATTAGATGAATTAGGAGTGGAAGTAATCCATGCTAACTCTCCCCAGGCTAAAGGAAGAATAGAAAGGCTATTTAGGACATTTCAGGACAGGGTAATAAAAGAGATGCGATTGGTTGGTATTGACACCAAAGAAGAGGCAAACAAGTTCTTGGAGGGGTATCTACCCCTCTACAACAAAAGATTCAGTATTGTCCTATCAAGAGAATCTAATCTTCATCGAAGATTACCAGTAGAGATGAACCTTGACAGTATACTCTCTATAAAGACAAAAAGAGTTTTAAGAAACGACTTTACCATCACTCACAACAAACAACTCTATCAGATTGAAGATATACCTTTAAATACCAGAGTAAATGCTGTATGGATAGACTGAATATTCGATAAAACAAATTCGAGTTTTACATTCCTTTATAAAACTGTCAATGAAATGGTGTCCAATGGGCAAGAGAGCATGTGTTTTTCATTCTATGAAGGTAGGGATGTTTCATTTTGAGAGTAACAGAAAATT
>JBDRHR010000178.1:0-16009 GCA_043816605.1 Nitrospirota bacterium | reverse complement strand
TAATGAAAAATTTAAAATTTAGGATTAAATTAAACAGATACGACAGGCTATTTTCTTATTTTACTTTTACATTTTTCATTTTACAGTATCCATTTTACAGTTTTGGTATCTTCCCGTTCCCACTAATAACTGACCCATTACTATTTTGTGTAATGGGTCAGTTATTGGTGAATTAATTCATTCTGTAAATAGTAATCGAATTAAGCGAATTAAACGAAAGGCAATTAAATTCGATAAATTTGTTAAATTTGATTACTACATATCCTTTAAATAATAAAATTTCCCACGCATAATTGACCGATTACTATTGGGTGCGTGTAACAAATATAGGTAACTTTTATGGTAACAGTTCAGGAGTGTATAATCAAGGGAAATAAAAAAGCAGGAAAAATATGGCATCTCCTTAGCCCTGTAAGGGCGAACTGTTCATAGCAAAAGCACCACACTATATTTTCAAACTCCAGAGGAGCGACCTGTTTATATATGGCGAATACATTCCAAGAACAGGTCGCCACTACGGGGCTATATTCTTTTGCTTTTAATTCTATTAACAGTCTGCCCCGATGGGGCTGAACCGTTACAACCTAAATTCCCGAATTTCTATAACTATAAATCGGCAACTGGTTGAAAATAAAGGGAATTAGCCTTCTTCATAATTATAATTTAATTATAACTATATGCAATCCAATAAAATAGTTGACATTTAATTTGCCACAAAGGCACTAAAACTCAAAGTTACACAAAATGTTAATTTATTCTTTGTGCTTCTTGGTGTCTTTGTGTCTTGGTGGCAAAAAGGGGATTTTCAGATAAAAGAGTGGAAATCCACACCTCTTTTGCCTTTAGGGGACATAGTTATATTAAAAGCGGGAATTTAGGTTACAATTATTTTTACCTACAAATTTTACACGCACCTAATGTATTAACAAGGTGATTAGGAGTAGGTAGGAGGCAGGAAACAAAAGAGGTAGAGGAGAGGTAAATTTCAACATCATCAGGAATAGAAAAACATTATTTTCCGTTTTTGATTTCATTTCTCAGGCAATTTCTTTATGCAAGACTAAGGTAGGGTCTATCTTATTTAAAACTACTTCTCTGGTAATAACACATTCCCGGATATTGCTTTTGGAGGGTATTTCATACATAATATTAAGCATAACATCCTCAATTACCGCTCGTAAGCCTCTTGCCCCTGTTTCTTGTACTATGGCTATGTCGGATATTGATTCAATGGCATCATCAGTAAATTTTAATCTTACCCCTTCTAATTCAAAAAATTTCTTATATTGTTTTATTAAGGCATTTTTAGGTTCGGTAAGGATACGCATCAAATCGTTCTTTTCTAATGTATCTAACGGAGCAACAATCGGTAGTCTGCCGACAAGTTCAGGAATAAGTCCATATTTTAACAAATCATCAGGAATAATATGAGATAATATTTCGCCTATTTTTTTAGTCTTTTTACCTTCAAGACAACCACCAAAGCCCATTACTTTTCTACCAATTCTTGTCTCTACTACTTTTTCTAATCCAACAAATGCCCCACCACAAATAAACAGGATATTGGAGGTGTCAAGTTTGATATACTCTTGTTGCGGGTGTTTTCGTCCTCCTTGAGGTGGAACATTAGCTATCGTTCCTTCTAAAACTTTAAGCAATCCTTGCTGAACACCCTCTCCTGAAACATCACGAGTAATAGAAGGATTATCCCCTCCTTTACGGGCAATTTTATCAATCTCATCAATATAAACAATACCTGTCTCTGCCCTTTTTATATCAAAATTAGAATTTTGAATGAGTTGTAAGAGGATATTTTCTACATCTTCCCCGACATACCCTGCCTCAGTCAATGTGGTAGCATCAACAATAGCACATGGGACATCAAGAACTTTAGCCAATGTTTGAGCTAATAATGTTTTCCCACAGCCGGTTGGACCAATCAACAAGATATTACTTTTTCCTAATTCAACATCAGATTTTTTAAGATTTGCCCTTACTCTTTTAAAATGATTATAAACAGCAACGGCAAGTATCTTTTTGGCAAGTTCCTGTCCAATGACATATTCATCTAATATAGTCTTAATCTCTTTAGGACGGGGTAGAAGCCCTACTTGCGTATCCTTGTGGTCATTAAACCATTCTTCAGCCATAATTTCATTGCATAGTATAATACATTCATCACATATATAAACACTTGGCCCGGCAACTAATTTTTTTACCTCTGATTGTCCTTTCCCACAGAAAGAACAAAAAAGCCTTCCTTCTTCCTGTCTAAATTTAGCCATTAATTTACCCCCTTTAAGAAAAGGTTGAGGTTAAGGTTGAGGTTAAGGTTGAGGTTAAGTTTTTTTGCTCAACCTCAACCTTAACCTTACACCTTACTTACTTTTCTGGTCTGTAGCACTTCATCTATTATCCCGTATTCTTTTGCTTGTTCTGCGGACATAAAGAAATCGCGGTCTGTATCTCTTTGTATTCTTTCTAATGGTTGACCTGTATGTTTTCCTAATATGTGATTCAACACCTCACGCATTCTTATAATTTCTCGTGCCTGAATATCAATATCTGTTGCCTGTCCTTGAACACCACCTAAAGGCTGATGAATCATAATTCTGGCATGTGGCAAGGCATAGCGTTTACCTTTTGTACCTGCGGTTAAAAGTAATGCCCCCATACTTGCGGCTTGACCTATACAAATAGTGGTAATATCACACTTAATATATTGCATAGTATCATAAATCGCTAAACCTGCCGTGACCACACCTCCAGGATTATTAACATACAAGTTTATTTCTTTATCAGGATTATCCGATTCTAAGAAAAGTAATTGAGCAATAATTAAATTAGCAACATCATCATCAATTACTGAACCAATAAAGGTTATTCGTTCTTTTAGAAGGCGAGAAAATATATCATATCCCCGCTCTCCCCGACCACTTTGTTCTACGACCATTGGTACCAAAGCCATGTTTATTTCCCTCCTTAATTTTGGTAAATTGTAAATGGTGAATTGTGAATGGTAACTGGTGAATGGTTACCATTTACAATTCACCATTTACAATTTACAATATCGGCAACTTCCAGGAGAAAATTAAGTGTCTTTTGCATTCTTATCTCCTCTTTTAAATCCGCCTTATGTTCATTATCCTCAAGGTATCTCTTTATTTTCGCGGGTTCTGCCCTAAAATTAGCCTTTACCCAGGTTTCATACTCCTCATCTTCTGTCTTGATATCTTCATTATCAGCAATTGCCTCTAATATTAATAGTTTTTTCAGCCTGTCAATCGCTTGAGGTCTAAATTCATCTCGGGCAGCATCAATAGTTATATTCTTTTCTTTGAGATAATTTTCAAGTGTAAGCCCATATGATTTTAAATTGTTAAGTAAATTAAGTAACATATAGTCAATTTCTTTTTCTATTAATATCTTAGGGAGGGCAAAGGAATGTTGAGAAGCTAAGATTGTCATGATTTCCTCTTTTAATTTCTGTGTCCCCTCAAATTCTGCATTATTGGTAAGGTCTTTTTTAAATGCCTCTCTTACCTCTTTAATACTGTCAAATTCACCTAAATCCTTAGCAAATTCATCATCTAAAGGTTGTAATTTCCTTTCTTTGACCTCATTAATCTTTACCTTAAATGTTATCTTTTGTCCCGCCATATTTGGGTCGGAATAATCCTTAGGTAATTTAATTTTAAATTCTTTTTCACTTCCTTTTTTCAGACCCAGTAATTGTCGTTCAACCTCTGGTGGAAAGATATTTTTACCCATTTCCAATAAAAAGTCTTTTTGACTTCCATCAGGTAAGGGTTTTCCATCTTTAAAGCTTTCAAAATCAAAAATAACCAGACTATCTTTCCCTATAGGCTTTTCTACTATGACTATTTGTGCATTTTTTTCCTGAAGGCGACGGAGTCCATCTTCTACATCCTTATCTGTAATTTTGGCTACCTGTCTCTTGAGCGGAATCTCTCTATAATTATTAAGTTCAATCGTTGGTTTTATCTCTACTTTGGCGGTGAAAGACAACGGTTCATCTTTATTAACATATTTTATATTTTCTATTATAGGTCGTGAGATTATCGGGATATTCTTTTCCCTTATTGTTTTTTGATATGAACTATTAATAAGATTTTCTATTACCTCTTTTTCTACATCCGGACCATATCGTGCCTCTAAAATCTGGCGTGGGATTTTACCTGTTCGGAAACCTGGTACCTTAGCCGTCTGCATTAATTTATGGTATTCCTTATTTAATCCTTGATGTATTTCCTCTACAGGAATAGTAATCTTTAGTGTTACTTCACATCCTTCCTGATTTTCCATTAATTCTGATTCCATTTTTTACCCTCACATAAAACAATTAACAATTATTAATTGATAATTGTTAATTACCTTTATCCTATCACTCCTAATTCATACAATAAAATACTCACAGCAACAATAGGGGCTGTTTCACATCTAAGGAGATTTGGACCCAATGACACAGGAATAAATCCTTTTGCCTCTATTTGCATTACTTCCTGATGTGCAAATCCTCCTTCTGGACCAATGAAAATAGCCACCTTTTTTAACTCAGAAGACCTGTTTAAAACCGTTCTTAACAATCTTGTTGCATTCTCATAGAAAATTAATCCTAAATCGATTTCTCCTATTAATTCCAAAGAAGTCAAGATATCAGTTATAGGATTAATTATAGGAATTTCAACTTTCATGGATTGAGATGAGGAGGATTTGGCTATCCTTTTCCAACGGGAAAGCCTTTTAGATTTATCCTTTAAATTAATAGACCTTTGTGTTTCAACTGGAATTATTCTTGTTACACCTAATTCTGTACATTTGCTTATAACTAAGTCCATCTTATTAAGTTTTGGTAATGCCTGAACTAAAGTCAATTCTATTTGGGTAGGTGGATGGATAATTATTTCAACAATCTTCCCTTTTATTACATCTTGAGCCATTGAAGTAATAACTACACTATATTCATTTCCGCAACCATCTAAGACAATAATGTTATCTTTCTCTTTTAATCTCAAAACGCTAATATGTTGAATATCATCTTTATCTATAATATCAACATTTTCTTTACCAATATTTTCCGGTTTGATAAAAAATCTACGATGAATCATTTGTAACTACTCAGGTTATTTAGGCTGTAGGCTATTAGGCTGTAGGCTATTAGGTAAGAGGAGAAAATCTCATACCTGCAGCCTATAAGTCTAAATAACCTAACTAACAACCTACAGCCTAATAGCCTACAGCCTATCTACCTCTACAATCATTCCACTAATTCAACTAAAGCTATTTCTGCACCATCACCAATTCTTTGACCTACCTTTAATATCCTTGTATATCCTCCGTTACGATTCTGGAATCTTGGAGCAACAATTTCAAAGAGTTTTTTACCCACATCTTGACTTTTAACATAAGATAGCACCTGTCTTCTCGAATGCAGGTCACCTTTTTTAGCAAGAGTTATCAATTTCTCTGCAAATCTAACTAATTCCTTTGCTTTTGCCGTGGTTGTGGTAAGCTTTCCATGTCGAAATAAATCAGTAACAATATTTCTTAACATCGCCTTTCTATGGCTGGCTGTACGACTAAGATTGTTACCTTTTTTTAAATGATGCACTATGTTCACACTCCTTATAAAAATAAAAGGTTGAGGTTGAGGTTGAGAAATAGACTCAACCTCTTAACCTTAACCTTTACTAATCTACTAACAAATGGTCTATATCTTTCATCCCTAATGTAACTCCATAAATAGCTAATTTGTCTCTTATTTCAAACAGTGATTTCTTGCCAAAATTTCGCGTTTTTAACATTTCAACTTCGGTTCTTTTAACCAATTCACCTAATGCCTTAATATTAGCGGCTTTAAGGCAATTAGATGACCTAACTGAGAGTTCTAATTCTTCAATATTCATTTTCAAAATGCCTCTCAATCTTTCATCTTCTTTATCCTCTACAGATTCTTCAATCTTTTCTTCTTCCTCTTCAAACTCAATAAATGCAGAAATCTGTTCTTTAAGTATTTTTGATGCTTGTGTAACTGCTTGTTGTGGTTGTAAAACCCCATTGGTCCATACCTCTAAGATTAATCGTTCATAATCGGTAATTTGCCCTATCCGAACATTTTCTACCTGAAATGCTACACGAACCACCGGAGAAAAAAAGGAATCAATAAAAACAACTCCAATTGATTCTTGTCCTATTTTATTTTGTTCAGCGGACACATAACCATATCCTTTATCTATCTCTACCTCTATAACGAATTTTCCATCAGTATCTAATGTAGCAATATGGAGGTCTTTATTCATCACCTCTACTTGTGAAGGGCACTCAAAATCTCCTGCCTTTACCTCTCCTTCACCTTCTTTATTTAAATAGATTTTCCGTGGCCCGGAATCATATAATTTTAAAACCATTTTTTTTAGATTTAAAATTATTTCCGGAATATCTTCTGCTACGCCTGGAACAGTGGAAAATTCATGATATACACCATCTATTTTTATCCAAACAGGCGCAGATCCCTCTATACATGACAATAACACCCTTCGAAGACTATTGCCTATAGTAGTTCCTAACCCTTGTTCAAATGGTTCAACAATTAATTTACCATAAGTATCAGTTAAAGTCTCCTTTTCCCATTCTACCTTTTTAATCTTTTTTAGAGCGATTATTCCACCTCTACTACCCATATTTTTTCTAACCTCCTGTATCTTAGTAATTGGTTAAATGGTTACCAATCATTCGTTACCAATTACCATTTAACCGTCTTTATTTTGAATACAAAGCAACAATTAATGACTCATTAATTGGCAGATCAATATCTTGTCTGTTCGGAATACAAACTACCCTGGCTAAAAGTTTATCTTCATCCATCGCTAACCAACTCGGCACCCCTTTAGGAGAAGCAATTACCTTTAATATTTCTTTAATTCTATCCTGACTTTTTGGTTTTACAGAGATAGTATCGTTTGCCTTAACTGAAAATGATGGAATATTGACCTTTTTCCCATTAACCAATACATGATTATGTCTAACTAACTGTCTTGCTTGTTCTCTGGTAGTTGCCCAACCTAATCGATATATTGTATTATCTAATCGTTGTTCTAATAGAACTAACAGATTTTCTCCGCTCATTCCCTTTTGAGCTACTGCCTTGAAATAATAATTTCTAAATTGTTTTTCAAGTACTCCATAGGCATATCGTACCTTTTGCTTTTCTTGTAATTGAAGGGCATAATCCGATGTCTTTTTCCTCCGTTCTTGTCCTTTTAACCCTGGTGGGTAATTACGCAGGTTAAGAGCACATCGCTGCGATAAACAACGAGTTCCTTTCAACATAAGTTTCTGTCCTACTCGTCGACAAATTTTACATTTTGCCTCCCTGTATCGTGCCATTTATCAATCATCCTCCTAAATTAAGTTTTAATATAATCTAAATATGTTATCATATATTTTATATTTTGTCAACATTTTTTTATAAGGAAGGAAAGAATTTTTAAATTTGAGGTAAAATAATCATATTACCGATTACCAATTACCTTACACTTCACTTGAGTAAATAGTTATGATTACAAATTCACCTGCTCCCCTAAAATCTCTCCTAAAGCAAGACAAACTTTATCTTGTGCTTCATAACTCAACATAGGATACATTGGCAAAGAAAATATTTGTTTTGCCGCAAGTTCAGTTTCAGGAAGATTTCCTTCTTCATATCCAAGAAAACAATAGCCACGCATCGTGTGAATAGGCCATGGATAGCTTATATTTACAAATATCTCCCGCTTTGCCAATTCTTCAATAATATAATCACGCTTTGAATGACGGCATACATAGAGATAATACACATGACCATTCCCATTTAATGTTACTGGAAGAGTTAAAGATGTATTTTTAAGAATTTCATCGTAGCGTTCAGCCAGTGCTTGTCTTTTGGCAATATATTGCTCCATGTGCTTTAATTTTCGTAATAATATCTCGGCGTGAAGCTCATCAAGTCGTGAATTATAGCCAATCTCCTCTGAATAATAAACCTTTTCCATCCCATAAAATCTCAGGCGTCTCAATTTTACATCCAATTCGTCATTGTTAGTTATCACCATCCCTCCATCTCCATAACCACCTAATATCTTAGTTGGATAAAAGGAAAATGTCCCAAGGGTTGCCATAGAACCTGCTTTTCTTGACCCTTTATATGTAGCTCCGTGACTTTGAGCACAATCTTCAATAACATAAAGGTTATATCTATTAGCGATTTCCAATAACGGGTCCATATCTACACATTGACCAAAAAGATGTACCGGAAGAATACACCTTGTTCGCTCTGTAATGGCAGACGCTATTTTAGTTACATCCATCAAATAAGTTTCAGGGTTTATATCTATGAATCGCGGAGTTGCTCCAGCCGCAACAATAGCTGAAACAGTAGGAACCGCCGTATTTGAAACCGTAATAACCTCCTCCCCTGCACCAATACCAATCGCCTTCAGAGCAAGAAAGATAGCATTAGTCCCATTATCAACCCCAATGCCGTGTTTAACCCCACAATATGAGGCAAAAGATGACTCAAAGTTTTTTACACTCTCACCCAAAATCAGTCGTCCTGATTTAAGCACCTTCTCAATCCCTTCAAGAATATCATCTCGTTCAATTTCATATTCCTCTAAATAATCCCAGACCTTAATTGCCATAACATCCTCCGGTTATTGGGATAAGACTAAAGACTAAAGACTAAAGACTAAAGAAAAGAAGAAAAATGGCAGAGAAAATCTTCAGTCTTTGGTCTTCAGTCTTTATGCCGAATACTTACCAATAATATTGTTTATATTTTTCATAATATTCAAAGGTTTTTTTTAATCCTTCATCAATATCAATTTGTGGTGTCCAATCAACAGCCTTTTTAAATTTCGAATAATCTGCGATATAATTACCAATCTCTATTTGTCTACTCTCAGAAGGGAAAGGAATTAATTCATAATCTCCCTGACCATAAATCGTTATCATCTTTTGGACAATGTCTTTTAAATTTATTGGAAATCCTCCCAGATTATATACCTCGCCATTAGTTTTTTCTGAAGCCATAGCAAGAAGCAATGCCTCTACAACATCATCTACATAATTGGTATCTCTTATTTGTTCTCCATCCCCATAAAGTTTTATTTTTGTTCCATCTATAATTTGACGAATAAACCAGTTAATAATTCCTTGACGATGATGTTTCATCTGATGTCTTGGTCCAAAGGTATTTGTCATTCTTAAAGAACAAGCGGATAAACCATATACATTATTATAAAGAATATGGTACCACTCCCCGGCGATATTATTTATCCCATTGACATCTGTTGGATGCATTAAATGCTTTTCATCTACCGGTAAATAATCCGATTTACCGTATTGTCCTCTTGTTCCGGCAAAGATTATTTTCACACTCGGATTATATTTTCTGCATGCCTCTAAGATTGAAAGTTGAGCCACACAATTTATCTCTAAATCAGTAAAGGGGTCATTCATACTATCAATATGGCTTAATGTTCCGGCAAGATTGAAAATAAAATCCTGTCCACAAACCAAATAATTCATGCTTGTTCTATCCCGGACATCAGAGATATTAACCTTTACCCTGTCCTCAATCCCATGGATATTGAATAGATTCCCACCATACTCAGGAATTAAAGCATCAACAATAATCACATGAGAACCAAATTCTACTAATTTATAGGCTAATGTACTACCAATAAATCCTAATCCGCCGGTAATCAAGACATTTTTTCCCTTAAAAAATATTCCAAAATTCTCGCCAATCATGAATTTCTCCTTTTTTATCTGAAAATCCCCTTTTCTATTTCTCGCAAAGGTCGCAAAGAAAGATATATCCACAGATTGCACAGATTACACAGATTGAAATGTTCAGATATATCTCAACTTTATTATCCTAATAATCTGTGAAATCTGTGTAATCTGTGGATATATATCTTCTTGATTTTCATCCCTCTTTGTGTTCCGCAGGGTCATGTGTGTTTCATCATTTCAGTATTCCAATTGTGAGCGAAGCGAACTATGTTTTTCTATTTCTTACTTATCTTAAACTTACCTAATTTAATAAAATGTACCAATGAGCGATTTGAAGGGCAGACATAACCACAACTACCACACTCAATACAATCTAACAAATGATATTTTTTCGCCTCTTCCCACCTGGCTCGCTCAACTAAAATACCAAGCATATTCGGCATCAATCGCATCGGGCATACTTCTATACACCGACCACATCTAATGCAATCTTTTGGATTGATAAGTTTTACTTCTTTTTTCGGTAGAACCAAGATTCCGGAGGTTCCTTTTATTACTGGGACATCGGTAGATTTTTGAGCTATACCCATCATTGGACCACCCATAATTATCTTGCCCGGCTCTTTATCAAACCCACCACAGGCATCAATCACATCCTGAAATAAGGTGCCAATTCGGACACGGAGATTTTGTGGTTCTTTGACTGCCAAACCTGTAACCGTAACGGTTCTATCAATTAAAGGTTTACCTAAAACTACCGCCTCCATAATAGCTAATGCCGTTCCTACATTTTGGACGACAACCCCTACATCTAAAGGAAGCCCTCCTGAGGGCACTTCACGATTTAATACCGCTTTAATAAGTTGCTTTTCGCTACCTTGAGGATATTTTGTTTTAAGCGGCACAACCTCAATATCCTTTTCCGCCTTGGTTGCTTTTGCCATTAATGACAGGGCAGACGGTTTATTTATTTCGCCGGCAATAAATGCCTTTTTAGCCGATAATACCTTCATAATAATTTTCAGTCCCTGGGTAATATCCTTAGCTCGCTCTACCATAATTCGCTGATCAGAGGTAAGATATGGCTCACATTCAGCACCATTTAATATTACAGTATCAATGGATTTATCTTCAGGTGGGGATAATTTCACATGAGTAGGAAATACTACACCGCCCAAACCAACAATACCTGCTTCTTTAATTATCATGCGTAATTTTTCTTTGGTGAGATGTTCCCAATCACGGTAATGTTCAACCTCTACCCATTTATCTTCATTGTCAGATTCAATTATTACAGAAAGGCAACTACCTAAAACAGGGTGTGGCATTGAGGCAATATCCACTACCTTACCTGAAATCGTGGCATGGATATTTGCACAGACATACGCAGGACTGCTGCCTACTACCTGACCTGTTTTAACCTCATCCCCTTTTGCTACATTAAGTTCACAGGGCGCACCAATATGTTGTCTTAGCGGGATGACCACCTTCGTTGGCCGTGGCATCTCACGAATAACCTTATCCGCAGTATGAAATTTCTCCTCTTTGGGATGAACCCCACCTTTAAATGTCAGCAAATTCACTATATTTCTCCATTAAATAGATTTAGTGTAACTACTCAGCCTCTTTATGTTAGCCACGAATGAACACGAATTATCACGAATTTTTGTATAGAAAGTAGATCACTCCAGCCTCTCATTGAAACATACAGAATTTATCTGTGGTATTCTGTAACATTCCGTAGCAATTATTATCTGTCTTTTATTCGTGTATATTTGTGTTAATCCGTGGCTGAGTAGTTACGATTTAGTTTCCTCTCAGGTTTATTAAGCCGCCTTTTTTAGCTTTTCTTCAAAATCCTCAACTCTGCCCAGGAGCATAACCAGTTCTCCCTTAATCCATCGCACTTCTTCCTTCAGCACCTTTCTCTCTTCTATCTCTTTATCTATCTTGTCCTCTATTCTTATCAAAGCGTGCCTAATAGAATAATACTCGGTTTCCAATCGCTTGAATTGACCGCACAGACCATCCATTTGCCCAAAAAGCCTATCAAATTTTTCGTCATGTTCCTGTTGTTTTTTATTAACCTCTTTTAACTCTAACTGAACACCTTCTAACCCTATTTGAAACTTCTCCTGTTGACCCTTAATCTCCTTTATCTCTGAGTTGGTAATTTTCTGTTGACCCTTAATCTCCTTTATCTCTCCCTTAATCTCTTTTATCTCCGGCTCAACAAAATCTCCGTAAAATTTTGACAAGACCTTTGTTATTTCTTTTTCATCCATCCTATTGATAACCTCCTTTTAATATTAGTGAACAGTAAGCAGTAAAATAAAGAATCGTTAATTTATTTAACTGCTATTTTACTCATACCTATGAATAATCTCCACAACCTCAATCTTATTTAACCCTGGTTGTCTCACCTTATATCTTCCTCAAGGTCTGTTTGAATAGCCTTTATGACCGTAAGGTCATTGATGGGCACTCCTTCCAAATCAGCCTTTATTTTGGCGGTATCTAAAGAATACCTCCTGCTTCCCTTTTTATGCCGGTAGAGAAAATCTACCTCTGGATTTCCTGCAATCAGGGTAATCATAGTTTGTGCCATATCACCCAGAGGTTTACGGTCAATATGGCTATATTGGAAAGTAGCGGTAATTTTAGTTCCTGCACCCTGAATTGATCTTATTTCAAATGTCCCTCTGCTTTCATTTACCGCTTGAGTCAATAGGGATAATCCCAACCCTACCTTTCGCGTAGTCCTTGTAGTAAAGAATGGATTAACCGCCTCCTTTACCATTTCCTCCGGCATACCCCGGCCGTCATCTTTTATCCTGATGATAAGTAAATCTCCGGCAATATCCTCATTTATTTTTATCTCAACCCTTTTTGCTCCTGCGGTTATAGAATTCTCCACAATATCTAATACATGTAAAGATAGGTCTTCCATTTTACTTTTCCAATATCTTTCGCCCTGTGCAATCAAGATTTAATCCACAGATTACGCAGATTTTACAGATTAAAGACAAAACGCTTATATTCCAGAAAGTTTAGAAGAAGTTCTGTTTTCAATCCTATTGCCTTTAGATAGTTAATAAATTGAGTTTTTTGTTGACCACTAAATTGACTCAATGCCTTTAGTTCAACAAATTCTTTAATCTGTGTAATCTGTGAAATCTGTGGATATAACTTATTGTTTTTCAATTGCACAGGTCAATATCTTTCGCCCTTCTTCACCTATTAAAGCCATCTTCATCTCTTTGACCGTTGGTTCTTTTATTAAAAACTGCGTCCATGTTTTACCAATATCTTGAAGATAATGGGCATCAGAGAAGGTTACTAAACTAAAATTATTAGCGTCAGGGAATTTCGCTCTCGCCTCTTGACAAGAAATCCGAGGGGATACCTCCAATCCATCCAATCCTGAATCAGCAGGGACAAATCCTAACTGCCCAATGATGCCAAATGCCTCACGGTCAATATGAGAAGCTATGGCTAAACCACTTAAGGAATGGATTGCCTCAATTACCTTTTGCACCGTAAGTGATGTTGCCCCAATCAATAGCCGTGGATTGAACCCCAACACCTCATCTTTGTAATTAACCACCACCTGTTCCCCGAAAACCGCTTCATCATTGACCCCTGGCACGAGATGCTCATAAATGATAGTTTGAAGTTGGATCGCCTCCGCAAAATCATCAAACAAGGCTAAGATATGCACCTCCTCGGAAGAGGTTACCTCCATCCCGGCAATAACGGCTATCCCTTCCCTTTGTCCGGCATTTTGGGTTGCCGTAATATTTTCGGCTGAATTATGGTCACAAATCCCAATTATTTCTAATCCACGCTTTTTTGCTTCCCTGACAATAGCCGAAGGCGTCATCTCCAAATCACCACAGGGAGACAGGCAGGTATGAATATGCAAATCCGCTTTAAATGTTTTAAACATTATTAATACCAAAAGGTTAAGGTTAAGGTTGAGGTTAAGATTAAGGTTAAGAAATGGAAGACTCAACCTTAACCTCAGCCTCAACCTTAACTTTAACCTCAACCTTAACCTTTTAAAAGTTGATATAGTCTGCCAACTAATTCAAAAGTCGATAATTTACTAATTAGAATAGGTATCTTTTCTTGCCTTGCCTTTTGTAGTGTGTCCTCTTCGGGTGAACGACCATTAACTAATATAATTCCTGCTATCTCTTTTAAACTCGCCACAGCAACAATATTTTGATGTATCTGTAAGGTAATCCAAATATTTCCCTTTTGGGCATTTGCCATGACATCAGACAATAAATCCGAGGCATAACCGCCGGTAATTTCAGTATCTAACCAATCGTTACCTATCTTGACCTCTAAATTTAGTTCCTTGACTATCTCTTTTAGTTTCATGAACCCTCCTTTAGAAGTAGAAAGTAGAAAGTGGAAAGTTAGAAAGTAAGAAAAATATTCACTTCCTAACTTCTTACTTTTTACTTCTAAACCGATTACCCGATTACCCGATTACTTTTCATTTCAATGCCTGAATCATAAGAGATGAATATCTTTAGTTGTGTCCCCTTGCCCATTTTTGATTTAAGAATCATCTTGTCAGAGCATCGATGGATGTTATTTAATCCCATCCCTGCCCCAAAGCCTAATTCCCTGACCCATTCAGGGGCAGTAGAAAAGCCTTGTTGCATTGCCTTCTTGATATCAGGAATTCCCGGTCCTGTATCTTTGACACTCACCTTAATCTGGTGAGATTGAACACAGGCAGTGATTTCTCCTCCCTGGGTGTAAATTACAATATTCATCTCCGCTTCGTAGGTAGCAATGCTAATCCGCCTGATGATTGGTGGAGGAATACCCAGACGGGTTAAGGTCTTCTTCAACCCACTGGCCGCTCTTCCTGCCTGACTAAAGTCCTGTCCAATAACCTTATATTGAAACCTTAGCGTCGTCTCATCAGCAATAATATCCTCAAATATATGGCTTGCCCGAAAACGCTTAATCTCCTCCTCATAAAATTCATTCTCTAATCTTTGTAATAGCCCATGAATAATATCCCCTTTAGTAATAATTCCTACTAATTTCCCATTTTCTCTTTCAATTACCGGGAATCTTCCATAGCCAACTTTATCAAATCTATTAATGGCATGGACCAAAGGTTCATCTTTGTATAAAGTATCTACCTTTTTAGTCATTTTGGAAGAAATAACGGCATGGACATCTTCCGTGGCTAAACATTTAATAAAATCCTCAATACTGATTATACCCATTAATTTGCCTTGCTCATCAACTACCGGTGTTCCAGAGATGCGATTATCTCTTAAAATATTACGCAAGTCACTAATTAAATTATGCGGGCTAACCGTAATGACCTCCTTTTTCATCACATCGCCCACTTTTAAATCATACGCTAATTCTTGAATTATACTAATTTTTTCTTTTGGCAGAGGTGCTACCTCCTTCATTTATCGTAACCGTTCAGGTTATTTAAAGATAAGGGACAAGAAACTGTAAAATGGGTACTGTAAAATGAAAAATGTAAAATGAGTGTAGCATAAACAGGTCTAATCTAAGGGCACAATCCTCTAATTTTCAATTTTTAATTAACCATTTTACATTTTACAGTTTTTTACACTGCAAAATCTTTAACTGGCTGAACGCTTACCATTTATCTTTATGTCCTGAGCATCCAGACAGTCCCTTTTGATATAGCCTGCCACAGGATTCATACATAGGCAATTTCGTTGAAAGTAGTGGGATATTTTTTTCTTCGGCTAATTCTATCGTTTCAGGCAACGGCATTTTACCACGCACAAAGCAAATTGCCTTTATATCCGACATTTCTGCTGTCCGGACTACTTGAGGATTTATTAAGCCTGTAAAGAGTAAAGAGTCTGATTTAATAAATGCCAGGACATCACTCATTAAATCTGCTCCACAACCCATCTTTATCTCAGTTTCCAAATCAGTGCCATCTCCTACAATTTCTGCTTCTAAAATTTCTTTTATTTCTTTGATTTTCATTATTATAAACATTTTACCATAGAATTAACTTTATGTCAATAAAAAATCAATATACCTGGTAATGGGTCAGTTATTGGGGGGAATATGGAAAAATGTATCAACAGGATTCAAGGTGTTGAGGGGTCGAGGGGTCAAGTGGAATAAGGAAAAACAAACACTCGAACCCTTGAACCCTCGAATCCTGGACCCCTTTTCTCCC
>JBDRHR010000177.1:0-27721 GCA_043816605.1 Nitrospirota bacterium | reverse complement strand
GTCGTAATGGGTTAGTCATTGGTGGATTAATTCATTCTGTAAATAGTAATCGAATTAAGCGAATTAGACAAAAGGCAATTAAATTCGATTACTACATATCTTTTAAATAATAAAATTATCCACGCGTAACTGACCGATTACCCATCAACTAAAATTTCTCTTGAAAAATTTTACCATAAATGGTATAATAATACAAGGGGGTTCATACAGCCTACCAATACACGAGACACGATATTGGCTACCGGCTAATTATTTAGATTTTTGCCAAAGAGGTGTAGCACCTCGTCGTTGAGATTTAATAAAGAAAGGGGAGGAGAAGATGAAGGTTGTCGCTATTTTAGCGGCTGGCGGTAAGGGCATAAGATTAGATAATCAAACACCAAAACCATTTATTATGCTTAACCATCACCCGTTGATTTATTATTCGTTAAAGATGCTTTCTGCGTCAGCGTTAATTGATTATATTTTAGTCGTTGTTGAGAGGGAACACATTGCCTATTGTCAGCGGGAAATTGTAGAAAAATATCGGTTCACAAAGGTAAATAAAGTAGTTGAAGGAGGGGAGGAACGACAGGATTCGGTTTATAATGGGTTAAAAGAGCTATCTCCAGAGACAGAGTTAGTCCTTATTCATGATGGTGCCAGACCCTTTGTCAGCCTGCCTTTAATTGAGGAAACTATTACTGCGGCACAAGAATCCGGTGCGGCTATACCAGGACTTACTCCTGTGGATACCATTAAATCGATAAATGGTGGGCAGTGGATTGAAGAGACCCTCGACCGTGAAAGTCTGGTGATGATTCAAACACCGCAGGTATTTAAATATGAATTACTTAAAGATGCTTACGAAAAGGCATATCAGGATAATTTTTATGCAACGGATGATGCCTTACTCATCAGGCGGCTTGGCGGAAGGGTAAAGTTGGTCAAAGGGGATTACGAAAATATTAAGATTACCGTTCCACATGACCTATTAGTCGCAAAGACAATATTGAAACTTAGGAATGGAAAAAATAAGCGGGAGGAATAATCATGGGAGAAATTAAGGTGAAAGTTGAGTTGGAAAATTTTGTAGATAGATATCTGTATTTAGAAAAGAAGCTTCAAGAAAATGAAATAAGGAAATATGATACAGAGGCAATTGTTGACACAGGAGCAGTAATGCTTGCTCTACCTCAAGATGTAGTTGAAAAACTTGGATTAAAAATTCTCCGAAAAGTGATTGTCTCGTATGCCGATGAGAGAAAAGATGAAAGACCTGTAGCTGGTCCTGTTTCCATAAAAATAGGAAACCGCTTTATGATTACAGAATGCGTAGTTATGCCACCTTTAAGTGAAGCTCTTATTGGACAGGTTATTCTTGAAGAACTTGATTTGATACCGGATTGTCAAAAGCAGACTTTAACACCAAGACCTGAATCACCAATTTATCCATCGTTAAAGCTGAAATAAAGAAGCAAGGGAGTCATAATAGAGGGGGAATTATAATATGCGTGTAGGCATAGGGGTTGACATCCATAAATTAGTTGAGGACAGGAAATTAATCCTGGGTGGTGTCCAAATTCCTTATGAAAAGGGGTTAGAAGGGGATTCAGACGCAGATGCCCTTACCCATGCGATTATTGACGCCCTGTTAGGTGGAATTGGACAGGGGGATATTGGTTCAACCTTTGGAGTAGGGACGCCTGAAGTAATGGGGATTTCAAGCATTACCCTATTAGAAAAGGTCTATGAAATAATTAAAGATAAACACTTTATTATAAATAATATTGATGCCTCTATCATTGTCCAGGAACCAAAACTAACCCCATACATTGACCAGATGAAAAAAAATATTGCCCGGGCGGTCAATATAGAGGAAGAGGAGGTAAATATTAAGGCTACTACGGCTAAAGGATTGGGTATAATTGGAGAAAGCGAGGCAATCGCTTCAATAGCCGTAGCAAGTGTAGTTAAAGTGGCTTAAATATGAATGAAGAAAAATCCGAATATCGAAATCCGAAATCTGAAACAAATCCGAATACCAAAATTCAAAATCCAAAACAATAAAATATTTGAGACATTTGATATTTAAATTTGTTTCGAATTTCGATATTCGTATTTCGAATTTTTTCCCATTTATAATTATTATATGAGGTAAATTATGGAACAAAAGGTTAGAGTTAGATTTGCTCCCAGTCCAACAGGATATTTACATCTCGGTGGGGCAAGAACTGCATTATTTAATTGGTTATTTGCCAGACACAACAACGGCGTCTTTATTTTACGGATTGAAGATACCGACTTAGAAAGAAGCGAAGAGGCAAATATCGGAACTATTATTAGCTCTTTGAAATGGCTTGGGCTGGAATGGGATGAGGGACCCGAAGTAGGTGGTGAATACGGTCCTTATCGTCAGCAAGAACGACTTAAGATTTACCGGGAATATGCCGATAAACTTCTACAAGAAGGGACGGCATACTATTGTTATTGTTCGGAAGAAGAACTTGAGACTGAAAGAAAACAGGCATTAGAGGAAAAAAAGACGGTAGGGTATGCCGGCAAATGCAGGAATTTGACAGGGGAACAGAAATTATCATTCGAGGCTGAAGGAAGAAAACCAACCATCAGGTTTAAAATCCCGCAACGAAACGAAAAGATTATGGTCAATGATTTAATTCGAGGGGATGTGGAATTTTCACCAGAAATCCTTCACGACTTTGTGATTATCCGTTCTGACGGTGTAGCGGCATATAACTTTGCCGTGGTAATTGATGACTACCTGATGAAGATAACCCATGTCATTCGCGGAGATGACCATTTATCAAATACCCCAAAACAAATATTGCTTTATCAAACCCTGGGATTTGGACTGCCACAATTTGCCCATTTACCGATGATATTAGGCTCTGATGGGGCAAGGTTTTCCAAGCGACACGGGGCAACATCCGTAGAGGCATACCAGGAACTTGGGTATTTACCTGAGGCAATGGTCAATTATTTGGCTTTGCGGGGTTGGTCTCCACCGGAATTAGACAAAGAAATTTGCTCCAGTGAAGAGCTAATCAGGGATTTTTCCCTTGAGAGGGTGGTAAAAAGCCCGGCTATCTTCGACTTAGAAAAATTAAACTGGATGGATGGGCATTATATCCGAAATACTGATTTAACCAGATTGACTAAGTTAGCCATTCCTTATTTAAAAAAGAAAGGCTGTGTAACCTGTTGTGGTGATTTTGAATGGCTAAAAACGGTAGTTGATTTAGTTAAAGACCACCTGAATTGCCTGGCAGAACTTACTGACCATATTGATTTTATATTTAATCCAGAGGTAATATTAGAGGATGAGGCGAAAGAGGTATTGAAAGGAGAAAAAGCAACCCAGGTATTAGATTGCTTCTCTAAAAAGTTAGATGGAATGGATGATTTAAGTCCGGAAAAGATAACGGAAATGATTAAGGCTGTTGGAAAAGAGACTGGGGTAAAAGGTAAGGAATTATTTATGCCTATTCGAACCGCATTAACTGGCAAACTACATGGACCTGAATTACCAAAAATTATCGCGGTGTTAGGCAAGGAAGTGTGCATCAGGAGGATTAAAACATGGCATTAAAGATTTATAACACACTTACTCGGAAAAAAGAGGAATTTGTGCCGATTCAAGAAGGCAAGATAAAGATGTATGTCTGCGGGCTTACCCCATATTCGGATTGCCACATGGGGCATACCCGCTGCTATGTTACCTTCGATGTCGTTCGGAGATACTTAGAATACCTTGGCTATGAAGTTACCTTTATCCAGAATTTTACGGATATTGACGATAAGATAATTGAGCGGGCTAAACAACAAAATATCCCTTATGATGAGTTGGCAAAAAAAAACATTGATGCGTATTTTAAAAATATGGGTAAGTTAGGTGTCAAAAGGGCTACCCTCTATCCAAGGGTTACGGAACATATCCCGGATGTTATTGAGTTTATCAAGGTGTTGATTGAAAAAGGCTTTGCCTATCAGGTGGCAGGTGTACCACCTGGTACAGGTGTAACACCTGGTAATGGAGATGTATTTTTTGAGGTAAGTAAGTTTAAGGAATACGGCAAATTGAGCGGGAGGAATCCGGATGAGATGGTTCATGGGACACGATTTGAGGTGGACGCACGCAAAAAAAACCCGGCAGATTTTGCCCTATGGAAGTCGGCTAAAGAGGGTGAACCGTATTGGGATAGCTCGTTTGGAAAAGGAAGACCCGGTTGGCATATTGAATGTTCGGCAATGTCGATTAAATACTTAGGCGAGACCTTTGATATTCACGGTGGAGGACAAGACTTGGTATTTCCACACCATGAGAATGAACTCACCCAATCTGAAAGCTATACAGGAAAAAAATTTGCTAACCTCTGGATTCATAATGGTATGGTTACATTAAATCAGGAGAAGATGTCCAAATCGTTGGGTAATGAATTTCTGATAAAAAATGTATTAGAGAAATATTCGGCAGATGTGGTTAGATTATTCTTTCTTGGGACATATTATAAAAGTCCGGTAGAGTTCTCACTTGAGAATCTAAATCAGGCAAAGGCAGGAATGGAACGATTTTATAATACATTAAGGAATGTAGCGGATTTCCTTAAGGTTCAGCCTGAGATTTCACTTAATGGTGAACTGCGGCAATTACCCGCTGATGGGCAAAAAACATTACTTAAATTTGACCCGGACCAGATTGAGGAAAAGGATAAGGAGTTTTACGAGGTAATTAAACAAACGGAGGAAAGATTTAATTCGGCTATGGACGATGATTTTAATACCCCGATGGCATTAGCGGCATTGTATGATTTGGTTAGTGCGATTAATAAATTTATCTCCAAAATGGATACACCGTATGAGTGCAGTCGGTTTTCTGCCCGGGCATTACTTAAATTAGCTCAGGAAACAATTTATAAACTCGGTGGGGAGGTATTTGGGTTATTTAAAGAGGTGGCATCAAAACCAAAGGATGAATTAGTGCCGGAATTAATGGAGATAATAATCAATATCCGACTGATGGCACGAGGCAAAAAAGACTGGGAGATGGCAGATAAGATTCGGATGGAATTGGATAAATTAAGCATTATTCTTGAAGATACCACACAGGGGACTAAGTGGAGATTAAAGGATTAGGTGGAGGCAAAGAATGAAATTAGCCAGTACCGCTCCTATTACAGATATGGTAGAGAAGTTAAAAAGTGAATATGAGCCAGAACGGATTATTTTATTTGGCTCTTATGGGTATGGGAAGGCGACAGCAAATAGTGATATAGACCTGTTAGTTGTAAAAGATACTAATGAATCTTTCCATCAAAGGATAGTCAAGGTAAGGCGGATTCTATCTACAATTCGACGAGGGTTTGGGTTAGATGTTATTGTTATAACTCCAAAAGAATTAAATAAGCGATTGGAGATTGGGGACCAATTCATTGAAGAGATAACTGCTAAAGGAGAACTTCTATATGCCCGATAGAGAATCCAGATACCCTGAAGATTGGTTTAAGAAAGCAAAGAAAGATTTAGAACGAGTTGGCCATCGACTCAAAGGGAAAGATATAGAAGATGCGGCAATTCATTTACAACAGGCACTTGAGAAATATCTGAAAGGGTATCTATTATCAAAAGGTTGGAAATTAAAACCTACTCATGACCTTGAAGACCTGTTAGATGAGGCTGTTAAGAGCGAGCCAAGTCTTGAGCAATTTCGTGACCTTTGTTTAGAGGTTACACCTTACTACATTGAAGAAAGATATCCATTTTTTATTGAAGAACCTTCGGCAGAAGATATTAAACACTATTTTAAATTGGCTAAAGAATTTATTAAAAGGATGGGCTAAACATAATGGGAAAAACAATTACCGAGAAGATTTTAGGTGCACATTTAGGAAAAGAGGTAAGTGCAGGGGAATTAATTGAGGTTAAGGTAGATGTTGCCTTAGGGAACGATATTACTTCACCTCTGGCTATTGTTGAATTTGAGAAGTTGGGGGTTAAATCGTTGTTTGACCCGGATAAGGTTGTGCTGGTGCTTGACCATTTTGTGCCGAACAAGGATGTCCGGTCGGCTGAGCAATGTAAATTTGTGCGTGCGTTTGCTAAAAAATATGGGGTGAAACACTTCTTTGATGTCGGGCAGATGGGCATTGAACATGCACTATTGCCTGAGCAAGGATTGGTTCTACCAGGGGATATAGTTATCGGCGCAGATTCCCATACCTGCACTTATGGTGCTTTAGGGGCGTTTTCAACCGGTGTAGGCTCTACGGATTTATCTGCGGTTTGGGCAACAGGTGAGATTTGGCTTAAAGTGCCGCAGACGATTAAATTTGTTTATTACGGCAAACTAAACCCCTGGGTAGGCGGGAAGGATTTAATCCTGCACACCATTGGTGACATCGGCGTAGATGGGGCAAATTACATGGCGATGGAATTTACCGGCGAGGTAATCTCTCAATTATCTATGGCAGATAGACTTACCATGTCAAATATGGCGATTGAGGCAGGTGGAAAGGCAGGAATTATCGCCCCTGATGAAATTACACTTGAATATGTTAAGCCACGCGCCAAGCGAGAATGGAAGGTATATGCCAGTGATGTGGATGCAGTTTATAAAGAGGTTAGGGAGTATGATTGTAGTCAAATAGAACCGCAAGTTGCCTTTCCTCATTTACCATCTAATGCTAAACCAATAAGTAAGGTTGGGCAAGTAGAGATTGACCAGGCAGTTATTGGTTCTTGTACTAACGGCAGAATAGAGGATTTACGATTAGCCGCCCAAGTGCTCAAAGGCAAAAAGGTACATAAGGATGTCCGGTTAATTATTATCCCTGGAACACAACAAATCTACCTTCAGGCAGTAAAAGAGGGTTTAGTAGAGATATTTATTGAGGCAGGTGGAGCGGTAAGCACCCCTACTTGTGGCCCTTGTCTCGGAGGATACATGGGCATACTGGCACAAGGTGAACGGTGTATTGCTACCACCAATCGTAATTTTGTAGGGAGAATGGGGCATAAGGAGAGTGAGGTGTATTTAGCCAACCCGGCGATTACGGCGGCATCGGCGATTTCAGGAAAAATTATAAGTCCTATATGACCTATAGGTCCTATAATTCCTAAAAGGAGGAAAACTAAAAATGGAAGAAATAAAAAAGAAGGTAGCTATCATTGACGACAACATCTCATTTGTCGATGTCTTGGGTAGATTTCTGGCTATGAAGAATTTTGAGGTCATCAGTGCTTTTGATGGTACTGAGGGAATGAAAGCTGTCTCAAGGGTTATGCCTGATATTATTTTGTTAGACATAATGATGCCTGGAATGTCAGGATATGAGGTATGTGAGAAGCTTAAAAAGGTTGACAAGACAAAAAATATTCCTATTATCTTTTTAACCGTCAGGTCCCGTCCGGAGGATATTAAAAAAGGATATGAACTCGGTGCCGCATTCTACATTACTAAGCCATTTAATTACCCGGAACTAATTGAAGGGATAGATAAGGTATTAAAAGAAGGCGGGAAACCGATAAAAGATATACTTATGGGCTTCCTTTTTAATCTCTAACCATCATAAGTATAAAGTAGAAAGTTATAAAGTAGAAAGTTAAGAGAAATATTTCTTTCACTTCTTATTTCTTACTTTTAACTTTATAACTTTATAACTTTATAAACTCTCTCAGGAGGATAAATGAAAATAGCAGGTAAGGTATTTAGTAAATTCAGGGCAGATATTAATACCGATGAGATTATTCCAGCCGTTTATCTGGACACTACCTCTTATGAGGAATTAGCCAGACACTGTATGGAAGGAATTGATAAAGAATTTGCTCAAGGTGTAGAAAAAGACGATATTATTATCGCGGATAAAAATTTTGGCTGCGGCTCTTCCAGAGAACATGCACCAATTGCCATTAAAGCTTGTGGGGTTTCCTGTGTTATTGCCAAATCCTTTGCCCGAATATTCTATCGCAATGCCATTAATATTGGTTTACCTATTTTTGAATGTGGCGATGTAGATAAGATTAAAAAAGGGGATGTGTTAGAAATCGACTCTCAAACCGGTATTATCAAAAACCTATCAACTCAAAGTACCTATGCCACGACACCATTCCCTGAATTTATGCAGAAACTGATTGAACTTGGCGGGCTAATGGAATATGTAAAAAGGCGTAATGTCCAGAAAAGTCCTGCTTAATACCCTAAAATCAACTCCTGCCAATTTGGGGTGCTAATTTCAAATCTTATCAGTAGATAAAGAATAGGAATGTCAGGAGGAACTACCTCTTTTAATCTTACCATATCCTTTTCCGTAGTGATGATAAAACTTATTCCTTGTACGCAATCTATTAATTTATGGACATCTTTTTTAGTGTAAACATAATGGTCAGGGTATTTTAGGTGTAGAAAATGTCTGGGGGTAAGTTTCTTAAGCATAGCCTCAAAAGAGTCAGGGTCACCTATACTTGATAAGGCTAAAATATCAATATCCTTGATGAATTCTAATGGGTATTCCTCCCTTGAATCAAAGCTGATAAATTTTATGGGCGTATGTCTGCTTTCTAAGATTAATGCCTGGGGATTAACCCTTTTTAAATCCTGAATAATGGCGGTTCTATTCAAAGATTGGTCTATTTTAGTAATAATAAAGATATTTGCCCGTTTTAAATTCTTGAGCGGCTCTCTAAGTATTCCTGCCGGGAAAAGGTTATTATTACCGTAGGGGTTCCTGCCGTCTATTAAGACGATGTCCAGATCCCGTTTAAGTGGCAGGTACTGAAATCCATCATCAAGGACAATTATTTGTGCCCCAAAATTATCTATGGCGTATTTTGCCGATTGAACCCTATCCTTGCCAATGATGATTGGGACAGTAGGTAATCTTTTAGCCAAAAGATACGGTTCATCTCCGGACTCCGGCACACTCAATAATATTTGCTTACCATCTGAGACAACAGCGAGCTTATTTTCGTTGCGACTTTTATAGCCTCGACTTAAAATAGTCACCTTTTTATCGAGAAATAAATTGGCGATTTCAATTATCGCCGGGGTCTTGCCTGTTCCACCTAAGGTAATATTGCCGATACTTATGACCTTTACAGGCACTTGTGTTTGCTTTATGAGCTTCTTTTCATAGAGGAATAATCTTAGTTGGACAATTAGATGGTATAGGCAGGAGATAAAATCTAACATAGATAGAATTAATTTGTTACCCTTCTCTTTCCCCAGGATAATATATTTAATCATTTTACTTCCTTTATATTTGGGAAAATAGTCATCCGGATACCAAAATAGCCAATTATGGAAAATCCCTTAGGCATCTTCATAAAACCGATATCAAACCCTAAAAACCGCTCAATAGAGGTGTTTATTAATAAATGAGACTTACCTCCTGTTGGCATAATTCCTTCAATGTTAATTTGCCGATTAAAGAGTTTTGTCTCCAGCCCGAATATAATTGCCTTTTTGCCGGTTACTTCCATATCTTTTGACAATGGATTAAGCAAACTTCCTATTTCACCAGACATCATACCAAGATGACAACCAATGTTTTTGAATTTCTTGCTCATCATAAGATATGGATACCCAAATCTATCGGATTTACCGGAGAATTGACCACCCATTTGGGCAGGAGTAGGCGCCTGACCTTGAATGACTAAAAACCATTCATAACCTGCTCCGAGACTGGGGATTTTCTCTTTCTCTTTTAATAAGCAATACTTAAAGTCCGTTGATAAAAACAGGAATTTGATTGGCTCAAAAAGCTCACCACCATTCATACTATGCCATAATTCACCAATGTAAGAGGCAATGATGAAATCCGCGTTAAATCCTGATTTGCTATCCCGTCTGTAAGCAGTTGGAACGAGTATTAATCCGGTATTTAAAAGGGTAGGAGTACCAACTGTGACTGTGGCAGTTCCAACGGTCAAAGTTCCAGCTAAAGGTGTGGTTTGCGTGCCTGAAGCAGTGGTCGGAGTCCCTTCTGCGGGTACTTGAGTAATTGTTCCAATGGGTGGCGGTTGTGATGGTGGAGTTGTTGTTCCTGATGTAGTGGGAGTACCTACTTGTGGAGGCGAAGGGGGAGAAGTAGGAGTTCCAAACTCGGTAGTTGTAGTTCCAACGGTCAAGGTTCCAGTTAAAGGTGTGGTTTCCGTATCTAAAGAAGTGGTGGTAGTTCCTTCTGCAAGCGGCAGGGTAATTGTTCCCATAGTTTCTTCCTCTGCCGGTTGCTGTGGTAAAATCGCTGTTTCTAATGGAGTTGAAGTTCCCGACTGACCTTCTTCTTTCTGCCCTTGTGGTATAACTTCTTCTGATGGAGGTTGAACACTCTCCTCCTTTGGTTCTTGCGGTAGTTTTACAGGTTCTTCTGGAGGTAAAGTCGGTATTTCTTCTTTTGGAGTGATTATTGATTCTTCTTCTAATAGTGGTATTTTATCGTCGAACTCCTGACCCATAGAGACTCCAACCATTAAAATTAAAAACCCTAAACATAAAATTCCTATCTTTTTATTCATAATTCTTATATCTCCTTCTATCGGTTTGCAGTTTGTGAAATGTAAAAACAAAATCGTAAGCCTCAACCATACATTTCAAGTCGCTTTTTCTTATCTCAATTCCCTCTGTATACGATAAAAATTTAAAATTATATTAATTTTTCTCTTGACAAAAATCTTTATATATGGTATAGTATAAATGTCGGACGAAAAGAGCCGATAAAACATCTAATTTTTTTGGATTAAAAGGGAGTAATTTTACTTTATTTACTCCCTTTTTTATTTAGAGTTCACTCAATGTTTAATTTTCCACTTTCGAATTCAATGATAATTTGTTCAAACTCATCATCTCCAATTTTAGCCTTTATCTCCTTTAGTATATCCTCTGCTTTCTCAACAGCAGGTAGAATAGAATTCTTTTCAGCTATTAATTTCCCTTGATGAACATATTTTACAGCACTCTCAATATTATTTTCTTCTCGGTAGTAAAACTTTCCTAATTTAATATACGACCAAACAAAATCCGGGAAGATATCAATGGCATCTTTCCATAAACTCTTTACATCCTCATATTCTTCCTTTTTCACCAAAAGGCAAGCCATATCATTTCGACATTTAGCTGCAAGTAAATCTCTGTTTTTATGGTCATTTATGAGTACTTGAAGGAAATATTTCGCCTCATCATATAAACCTAAATCCACTAAAATAGAGGCACATCTATCCCACGCAGGAGCATATTCTTCCACATTCTTAAGTTTAGTAATTTCTTTATACTGATTTAGTGCCTCTGTTTTATTTCCCAAATACTCTAATGTCTCAGCAAGTCTATAACGGGTTTTTACATTCGTAGGATTAACCTTTAATCCTGCCCTACAAATATTAATTAGCTCCTCATACTTATCCTCTTGTTCTAATCTTGACAGGAGGTTTACATATATATACCTAATTTCTTTATATATGTTTTTATATATGTTCTTTAGTTCTTTATTATCAGGATGAATCTTTAATGCTTCTTCACATAGTTGTGCAACTCTTTCAAAATGTTCAACTTTTATTTCGGATTTTATTCTTGATATGATACTTAAACATATCTCCGTAAATTTTTTATATATATTCTCTATGTCTTTATTGTCAAGATGAATCTTTAATGTCTCTTCACATAGTTGTGCAACCTTTTCAAAAGGTTCAACTTTTACTTCAAAGTTTATGTATGCCCAAGGAATTTTAATATCTCGAAATTCAATTATATATGATAGTTCAAAGTATTCTTCAATCTCTTTAATTTGGTCGTTAGTAGGAGTAGAATTAATCTTATTTAAAACATTAGCATAAAGATAACATGCTCTTGGGTTATATGGATCTATCTTCACTATTAATTCCAGGCATTTCTTATCCTCTTCAAGATTTCTTATTTCAGAATAGAGAGATGCCCACGCAAACAATTCAGGACACTTCTTCTCCATAGCAGCTTGTTGTTGCATTCTCCATATTTTTTCTCTATATTTTTCCATAATTTTTTCTGCTAATTCTTGGTCATTACACCCTTCTTGCGGATTTGGATAAATTAATCCTTGAAGTAATTTTAGTACTACATATCGTTCAGCCCTACTTCCTATTCCTATATTTACAGTCTCAATTAAAGCACATATTCTCTCAAACTTTGCATTTCGATCTTTTAATTCATCTATTTGACTCATTATGATATAAGCAATCTTTTGATGTCTTGCCCTGAATTGACCAATAAATCCTTTCTCTTCTTCTGGTACTATGATTCGTGGAGCAGGAAATCGAACTTTCTGGTCAAAAGTTATTCCACGACATCCTGTAAGATTCTGTAATAGATTTTTAGGTGTAAGTATTCCATAGGTATAAAGTAGACAAATATAGAGATATCCTTCAGCTGCTTGAGGGCTATCATTTTTAAGCTTTTCATATTCATCTTTTATTATCTCATCAAAATGTTTACCTTCTGTTGTCTCCATCAGAGCTACAAGAAGTTGTTTTTTTGCATTTAACTCAAATTCTTTAATCTGGTCATCAAAGTTTAATGTTTTTAATCTTCCCAATAGATTTCCTGAAACATCATATTTAGCAAGTAATTTTAGAATTCCTTTTATTTCCGTGTTCTTCAATTCTTCTAATAATTCTCTCTTTTCATATTTATGAGGTTTTAATGAATCTCCACCTGCATTTTTCCATTCACTTAGTCGTGCAGTAACAATAATAGTAATTGGGGTTCTATGATTAGTTGAGAGTATTTCAATCGCTTTTCTTAATTTTTCTATTACACTTCTTGCATCAATAGTATCTATCAGAATATATAGTGGCTTCCTATTATTAACATAAAATCCAATAAGTTGGTCAGCATCAAAATCTCCCTTTAGCAGTAAGATATAGAAGTCATTGCTTTCCCCCCTATACTTTTTATATAAATCATAACCAATTCTGAATAAAAGTGTAGTTTTTCCATTACCTGCCTCAGCTGTTAGTAATAATAAATTGACTCGAAAATTTTCCTTTGAATCTCTTCCAAGTTCTAAGACTAATTCGTATATATCCTTATATTGAAATCGTTCAACATCAAGACCAGAAAGTATATCTGCCCAACTTACAGAACCTTTATAAAATAATTCTGGATCTGCTTTATCCTTCTTTTCCTCTATCCACTCATTATCTATTGCCTCAAAGTCTTTCAGCCTACTAAATCTCCTGGAAATGTCGTCAAAAACTTCATCTGGCATTACATCAAGGGAAGGGAATCCATTACTCTCACAAGGCTGTAGTGTTACATAAAGATGAATATCATATAAACTTAATAATATTCCATTTAGCGCTATACATTTTTCTCTTATCTTTTCTAATACTAATTTTGAAAATAGCCGTTCGTATTCTTTGACTTTCTCTGGTGGGAATTGAAAAGAGATATTAATCTGCCCATCAAGAACATTAACAGATTGGACATAATAATGTTTATAATAATGCATCCCATCTTTTACAGGCATCTTAAGAGCTTTAGCCCTTTCTTCATTTATTCGTTCGGAAGTTACATCTAACTCATCCGCCATTTGAAGAAGTGCAGAAAGAAGTAAGATTCTTATAGGAGGAATTGCAGTTCCTATCCTTTCGTCTTTTTTGAATTTTTCATCTGTTGTTAAATCTGCACGATGTCCTTCCATTACTGTGGCTATACATAAACTAAATTTGGGGAGAACTCCATACTCTTCTGGATTACTTCTAACCTCTTCAGCCCCCTTTTCTGCATGGTTATGTCGCCTTGTTTCAAAATCACCCCCCATCTTCTCGTTTTGCAGCCATATATCATGTAAATAAGTAGCAGAGAATAATATATAGATTTCTTCCTCACTCAGGAAAGTATTCTCTTTGGAATAAGCATTTCCTATCATTTTCTTTTTTAACCATTCTTTTATAATCATTATTATTCTATCAGAGTGTGTTATGCTATGATCAGTAGCATACTTATCAATTGCATCTTTTAACTTCTCCTCTGCCTTCTCCCTGGTCATTTTTAAATGAGTGTTTAATTTTCCACTCACATCCCATGGGTCAATTAAATCCATTATTACACCTCTTGTATCCATTCTTTTAAGATAGCATTAATATCTGAGGGTCAATTTACTTCCTCATATCTATATTTTACAACCTAATCATCCTTTTGTCAACTATTTTATTGACTTTGCCGTAATCGGTCAGTTACGCGGGGAAGAACAACCCACTACCCTCCCCTTTTTCAAGGGGGAATATAGTACAACCCCGTTTTATTCCCCCTTAAAAAAGGGGATTAGTGGGTTGTTCTTCTTGCCCGGTCAAAAAATAACCCCGCGTAACTGACCGATTACACTTTGCCAACAATTTTCGGTGAACATATAAAAAAGTAAGTTTTAACCTTTAGCTCAACATTTTAACCTTCAATCTCATGTTTTTGCCCCAAAACGGTACGATTAACCTTTTAGTACATCTTAAAATCATCTTTTTACCATTTATCCTTACTCTGCAAATCAATCTAATTTTTAAAGACACCAATCCCTTCGTCATCTAAAATAATAATATCAAATTTGGTTTTAATAAATCAACATTTCATCTAAAAATACCAATGTGTAAGATACCATGATTTACCTGATTTAAATGATTACCTTGATTTATCATAGGAATCCATATAATCATAAAAATCATGCTCTATTACACATTTCCTTGTTTACACCCAATTTTCATTCTCATTTGTGCTGACCAAATCAACATGAATGTTTCATATTCTATTTGACACTACCAGAAAAGATTACAATGGTCTCAAGATAAATGGAGTTGTTGGTTTCTAATCTGAGCGTATTTTAACAACGACGATTAAAAGAAGGGGTTGGACACAAGAAAAAGGTTTAATCCCTTTTTGCTTTATAGTTAGTCAATATCTTTGCGGTAAAATCTTTCATCAATTTTTTGTAATGCCTCCAGGCAGGCATTCTTAACCTCATCTTTTGGGTCATTTAAACCCTCAAGTAACGGTTCTAAAACCTCTAAAGTGCCAATCATTCCAAAGGTTAAAGCAGAGGCTTGCCTTACCTGGACATGGAGGTCATTAAGGCAGGGGATAATTGGGATTAATGCCTTTTCCGTACCTAAAAAGCCTATCGCCATAATAGCGGCTCTTCGGACCTCTTCATGCGGGTCCTGAAGTCTTTTAATCAAGGATTCCTCTACCTTTAAATCACTTATCCCTAACGACTTTAATCCATTGAGCATAGCTACCCTGATGCGCCAATCAGGGTCATCTAATCCTTCCAAAAGAGGTTCTAACACCTTTGAGTCACCTGAATAACCGAGAGCAATAGCGGCTGTTTCCTTTTTCCACCATTCTTGTTCCTGGAGTCGAGCAAATAGGATTTGCAGGATTTTTGGGATATGTAAATTACCAAGAGCTGTGGCTGATGCCTTACGGACATCTGCATCCGTATCATCAGCCATTTCTAATAAAGGCTCTAACGCCCGCTCATCGCTTAATTTACCAAGGGCTATTGCCGCCTGTTCCCGGACTTTCCATGTCTTATCATGGAAACAGGACATAAGTTCTTCTACGCAGAGTGAATTACCTGATTCACCAAGAGCCTTAGCCGCAGCCTCTCGGACCTCTGCATGAGAATCTTTTAATCGGCGAATAAGTGGTGTTTGAGCCTTAATATTCCCTAATTTGCCAAGGGCACTAACTACTGCCTTTCTTACCTCTGAATCAGGGTCATTTATCTTCTGAAATAATGATTCTAATGATTTAGGTGTTTTTAAAACCCCCAGACCATCAGCCGCTGCCTTTCGTATTCTCCAGTCGGAATTATCTAACTCAGAGATAAATGTTTCCAATATCTTTGGCGTGCCGAAATTACTCAAGGCGATAGTAACGGCATCTCGGACATCTGCATCGGAATCATTTAACCTGTGGATGAGAGAATCTATTGTTCTGGAATCCTTAATCTCGCCTAAAGCCTCTATAACTGCCTTTCTTATTTGGGCATCCGGGTCATTTAATCTAAGGATAAGATAATCTAAGACTAAAATCCCCTCTTTCCCTAAGACATCAATAATTCTCCTTATGCCGGCACTATCTATAGTTTTAACAGCATCAACAATAATCTTCCTGCCTGTATCCGGGTCAAGTTTTTTAAGCCAAAACCATATAGGAAAATGATGTTCTAAAGAACTATATAGAAGAATTTCTATTGATTCTTCCTGAAGTGGTAAATCTTCCCGATATAGATATGCCTTACTAATGAGGGTAATATCCATATGCCATCGGTGTGCCCGCCAATCATCTAATGCCTTATTAATATTCTCAATAATCTCTCGCATCTCTATATCTTTTCGAGTTAACCATTTTTTAGTAATACTGTTAATGAGATAATCAGAGGTTAATTCATAAGTATCCTTCTTTAATTTTCGTAATAGCCGACAATGAACTAAAGAGGCTAAAATAGTGCTTAATCTATCTTCTTCAATCTTAATGAATGCGCAGATTTCCCGGACATTCATCTGAGGATGTGTATCAAAAGAGGTAACCATTACTTTCAGAATACCTTTTGCCTGCTCTTTTTCTTCCGATGAGAGTTCGCTCATCCTCTTTATTGTCTCTTCAAGATAATCTGATAAAATTCCCTGCACCCCACCTAAATTGTCATACCACTCATAAGTTATTCCTTGTGGCAAGATATCCTTTAATAACTCAGGATTTAGTGTCTCTACTAATCTATTACCTACAATTTGAAGATGAATAGGACGAATTAAATCCTGCTCATCCTTAATATCCCAGATTAACGCCTCTAAAAGTTCTTTAGCATACTCTATATTAAATAATTTTGCCGGACATGTAATTGCCTCTATTGCTTGAGATTCAATCAGTCTTGTCAGTTCAAAGGCATTTTGAAATAATTCCGGTAACCGGTCTTTAAAACTACCCAATTGAACAAAGAAATCCTTGCGGATAGAGAAGATAAATTTAACTAAGGGCTTATCTGCATAAGTAGCGGCAGATACCTCATCTATAAAATGCTCTCTTGCTTTTTGAGGCACTTGTTTAAAAAAATTCTCAAAATGGTCAATGAAAATAATAATTGAAAAAGGTAAATCAATGTTCTTGAAAAATTCTACTAAAGATAGCGATTTATCTAATTTAAAACTCCTCACCCTATCCCGCTTAAATTCCTTTTCAATTGCCTCTTTAATTGAATCCAATGGGTCCTCATCGCAATCAGTGTAAATAACAACATTCCTGTCCTGCAACTCCGGAATAATCCCTGCTTTAATCAAAGAGGTTTTTCCTATTCCTGGGTCCCCATAGATAACAATTAATTTATTAATCAGGATATGTCCTACAAATTTCGAGATATCCTGGTCTCTTCCACTAAATATTTCTCTATCGGTAGTTTCATAATGTTCAAGGAATTTATAAGGGGATATTTGAGCAGGCTTGCCTTGCCAGGGCTTTTCTCTAATCACAGCAGATTCTTCTTTGATTTTTGGAGAAGGCTCGCCTTGCCGAAGACTAAGTTTAATTTCTTGATAACCTAACCCATTCTGATAAAAAATACCTTTAAAAGTATCCAGGTCTTTATTTAACCGTATCTTTATCTTCTCGGAAATATCATTTATAAACTCTTTGTTATTAGCTATTTCCAAATTTGGTCTCATTATTGCAGAAATCAACCAGTGTTCTGCATCAATCTTTAACACAATATCAAACCGTTCCTTTAAAACTAATAAAACGGTGCGGGTTTTAAAGGACTTTTCCCAGGGGGTAAGGAGTTCACGAGGAACATTTCCATGACCTATATCTAATTTATCGGCAAGCCGCAGCAAACATGAAAAGAATGTAATTTTGGGCATATCTTTGGATACTTCCGGTGCTAATCCTTCTTGTATTTCATGATGAGTAGCCTCTAATACTTGCATAATAAGATGTGCCTCAGATTCCTCAAGTCTCCAATCTTCATAATGCTTATAAACATAGTCATGACTCCTGATATAAGTAAAGCCTTTACCTTTCTCATCAAATAGCTCTCCTACATCATGAAACCAGACAGACAATAAAAGACAGAATATGTCTTTAGGTTCCATTTTTCGTTTGAGTGTAATGGGAAGTAAATCATTAATGTTTTTTTCTACCGCCTCACAATGTTTATTTCCATGTTGAGCACGATAGATGACATCTTCCCTGGTGGCAACCTTATCGAGTTCACTCAGGACAGAAAACAATTTAAAATAATAGTCCTTTGATTTATGCTTGAGAATAAATCTTAAACTATCTTTTTCTTCTAAATCAATTACCATGACAATACTCCTTGTAAAGTTGAAAGTTATAAAGTTGAAAGTTATAAAGTTAGGAGTTAGATGGAGTTTCCTTACTTTATACTTTATAACTTTATACTTTATAACTCATTTCTAATTTACCATAAATTTTACAAAAAGTCAAGAAGAAAGAAGTTGACAAAGGAAAATATTTATTATATAATAGAATAACAGTTCTGCCACAAAGACACAAAGTCACTAAGATTATAAGATGATTTCCTTGTTTTTTGTGCCTTGGTGCCTTGGTGCCTTAGTGGCTGAACTATTACGAGGTTTTTTCCAAAATGAATGAAATAAAAAATTTGATTATCCTTATTTTAATAGTAGTATTAGGTGGGGCTGGATGCGCACCTAAAAAAGGGGTGGAAGAGGTAAAACAGACTTCGACTCTCCCAAATATAGCCTCACCGCAAGAAGATAAAGATATCCAGAAAGAACAAATCCTAAAACAGGTACAAGACTATATTGAAAAAAAGTCGTATGAAAAGGCTATTTTAGAATTAAATAAAGCGATTGAGTTAGACCCTGAAGATGCCGCACTATATTATACCTTAGGAGACCTCTATGAACAACTTGGCAAAGACAAAGAATCGGTAGAGGCATTTATTAAGGCATTACGATTTGATAAGGAAAAGGGTAAGAGTGAAGTAGAGAGTAGAGAGTAGTGCCTCATTACTCTTTAAATTTAGGGTAACCGTTCAAATAACTATAAACTGTAAAATGGATACTGTCTAATGAAAAATGTATAATGAAGACTAAGGAAAGAATAGTACACTACAGCAAAATTCTTTAATTTTCAATTTTTAATTATCCATTTTACATTTTACAGTTATTATAAATAAACTCATAATTTTAAATGTCAAGAGGCAGTAGGGATTAGTACTACTTCTCCTTATCCCTCATCCCTACTCCCTTTCAGGAAGCCTACAAGCAAGATGATTATAAATTTACTCATAGTTCTTATTCTAATTTTTAATATTGCTGTAAGTTGGGCTAATGAATTACCAATTAGTTGGTCTTCACAAACTAATCTTATCTCCGATAGTCATTCCTTGAAAACTCCTCAATCCTACCACGATATTATTTTAGCAAACCTTAATTTAGATAATAAACTTGAGATTATTACTACCAAACATTTAGGTGGAATTGAAATATGGGAGCAGGATGCTCAAGGTAACTGGTTTGCCATATCCCAAACAGGACTTCCTCAAGCAGGCTTGCCTGGTACAGGCTTGTCTGGGACAGGCTTGCCTGGGGATGGGATTTATCAAGGATTAGCCACAGGTGATGTAAATTCAGATGGTAAGGTGGATATAATTGCCTCTCCGGCTAATTGCGGGATTTCTATCTGGTGGGGAGATAATAATTTAAAATGGAACCCACTCCTTACTAATCTTCCCCAGGTTGGGTCGTATTTTGGACTTGCCATAGCGGATTTGAATTTAGATGGTAATCAAGATATAGTTGCCGCATCCCAATCAGGAATAAAGGTTTGGTTTGGAGATGAAAGTGGTAAAAATTGGACATCGCAAACAGGTTTAAAACCTGAAAATCGCGGTCTGCCTGATTATAAATATTATTATAAGGTAGCCATTACTGATTTTAATTTAGATGGTAAGCCGGATATAGTCGCCACAAATAATGATGGAAGCGGTGTGAAAGCCTGGGCTGGTGATGGTAACGGCAAATGGCTCAATGCCTCAAACGGGCTTGCTACTTATGGAAATTATTATGGTCTGGCCACTGCGGACTTTAATTTAGATGGTTATCCGGATATAGCCGGTGGTAGTAGTAAAAACGGGCTTTGCCTTTGGTTAGGGGACGGAAAGGGGAATTGGAAGCAGGCAGATAAAGGGCTTCCCCGGTCAGGGTCTTTTTTTAGCCTCGTGGCTTACGACTTTAATTTAGATGGTAATCCGGATATAGCGGCTGGAACTGATGCCGGCGTTAAAATCTGGCTGGGTGATGGTAGTGGTAATTGGAATCTTGCTTCTGGAGGACTTCCAACTGAAAATTTTTATTATGGGCTTGCTGTTTCCGATATTAACTTAGATGGCAGACCGGATGTAATTGGAGCACATTCTGCCGGTATTCAAATTTGCCTTGGAAAACAAGCTCCTATAACATTATTAGGCTGGATGGGACAGGCTGGATATACCACCGATGGCATTCAACCGGAATACGGCACACCAGGCACAAGTTTTACCTATAAAATAAATTATGTCAATGCAGAAAATCTCCCACCTGAAAAAGGCTATCCCAAAGTTGGAATTTATAAAGGGAATGCATTAATTGGAACTTATACCATGCTTGAGAGTCAAAAACAGGCTCGCCTGGTAGAAGATACCACAACGAGGCAAGCCTCCTTTGCGGATGGGAAGTTTTACTACTTTTCTACAGAGTTAAAGGATGAAGGTGATGATTATACATATCAATTTGAGGCGGAGGATATAAAAGGAAATCAAGGTATCGGCACTCCAATCTATTCCCAAATAGGTCCGGCAGTAACAATTAAACCTATTCATCCACATATCTGGGCACAAAAGACGGTGTTTCCTACCTCACAGGAGCATTATGGAGTAGCCATTGCTGATGTAAATTTAGATGGTTTAGTCGATGTAGTTGCCGCTACTCCTAAAGGGGTGAAGGCATGGATACAAACTAAGGCAAGTCGAGACTTGACAGGTAGCGACTTGTCACATAAATGGCAGTCAGCGTCTTATGGTCTTGGGGAGAATAAATTTTATTATGGGGTGGCATTGGTTGATTTTAATTTAGATGGAAAATTAGATATTGTGGCTACCGGACTCAAGGGAATGGATGCCTGGTTAGGTGATGGTGATGGCAGATGGAGTCTTGCCTCTACGGGACTTCCTGCAAGTCGCGACTTTTCAACCGGATTTTTTTATGGGGTAATTTGTGGTGATTTTAATGGTGATGGTTACCCGGATATAGTTGCCGGCACCAACGATAATAAAGGCGTCTATGCTTGGTCAGGAGATGGTAAAGGTAATTGGAAACCGTCATCTACGGGACTTCCCTCAACCGAACATCTTTGTAGTGTGGCATTGGTTGATTTTAATTCCGACGGAAATCTTGACATCGTTGCCGGCGATTATACCGGCATTATGTTTTTATTACACGAAAATCCCGTTAAATTTAATGCCTATGCAAAAATACCTGACTTACCTTTAGGCACTAACTTCCAATTAGCCGGCAGACCTGATATTGTCTTTGGTAGATTTGATGGCATTACAAAAGGATTTACCGGTGATGGCAAAGGTAATTGGACATATTCCTTTATTAATCTTTCACTTGGGGATGGGATGGAAATTGAGTAAAATATGATTTTGGAATGAAAAGGCTTGCCTTCGCTTATTATCGTTTGATTTTCTGGAACATCCGCTGGAATTTCGTGATTATTTTCCCCCCCCTTTAAAAAGAAATTGCCATAGGGTTTTATTTCTTTCTGCCTCTAATAGTTCTTCTTTAGCATACAGACTCTTTTTTAGAGACTCTATCAATTCATCCCTTTTTTTAAGGGTATTGACCTTTTCTCTTTGAAATTCATCTTTTTGTTTTTCAAGCTCTTTTTTAAATGCCCCTATTTTATCATCTCTATCAGCCAATGCCTGTTCTAAATGCTCTACCTTTTTTTCTCTATCCATTAAAATCTTATGGGTATCATTGAGTTCTCTTCTTAGTCTTTGTTTTTCTTCTTCATCTTCCCATGCCTTAGCGGCTATTGTTGAAAAATCACTACTTGATTTTTTATCCATAGTATTTTAACCTCCATTAAGTTTATAAAGTTCGTAAAGTTTATAAAGTTTACAGACTTCTACAAAAGTTTCCTTTTAAGAGCTATTTTTTTGGACATTATTTGGTGCATATCTCTACATCGTAGAGAAAAAAATGCTCCGTAGGAGCAATATGTTTGTAGAAAGATAGAATTACCAATAATCAAAGCTCCGTAGGAGCGACCTGTTTGTAGAATTTGCCGTTATTAAGCCGGATATTTTCATTTCGTTCAATCTGAGAATGTCCAATTATACCCTCTGTGCCCCAATTCGCTGGTTATTTGTAGGGTTGTATGGTTCGAACGGTAGCACATTGTAGAAGTCTGGTTTATAAAGTTCGTAAAGTTTTTTACTTTATAACTTTATACTTTATAACTTTATACTTTATAACTTTATACTTTATAACTTTATAAACTTTTTACTATGTAAAGGCTGAACGCTTACCCTTCAAACATATGCTCATCTAAATTTATACTTCTAATTGCCCTTTTAAATTCATCAACATTATTACAAGCAGCAATAGCCTCTTTATAATTAATAGCCTCATTTTTAAGTAATGCCGCCAGAGATTGCTCTAATGTTTGCATTCGATACTGAGTTACTGAGGAAAAGATAGTATCATGAAGTTTAGATATGTTGTGGTCTTCTATTAACTTTCTTATGCTGGGGGATGAGACCATAACTTCAAATGCCGCTATTCGCCCTTTTCCATCTGCCCGAGGAACTAATCTTTGGGAAATAATCCCTTGCAAGGTAAGGGATAATTGTACTCGAATCTGTTGATGTTGGTCAGACGGAAAGATACTTACAATTCTATCTATAGTTTGTTCTGCACTTGATGTATGTAAGGTGCTCAAGGCTAAATGTCCTGTTTCAGCGGCGTGGATAGCTACTTTAAAGGTATCTATATCTCGCATTTCGCCTATCAAGATGACATTTGGGTCCTGTCTAAAAAGACTTGTCAGGGCATCATTCATAGACAGGGTATCTGAGCCTAACTCCTTCTGGGTCACGGTAGACATTTTATCCGTATATAAAAATTCTATCGGGTCCTCAATAGTCATAATATGGCAGGGTCGATTTTTATTAATGTATTCAATCATCGCGGCTAAAGTAGTTGATTTTCCTGCTCCCGCAGGACCGGTTACCAAAATTAAGCCATGTGAAGACAAGGCTAAATCCTTTAATACATCAGGTAATCCTAATGAATCAATAGTAGGCACATCAAAGGGAATGGCACGAAATACCGCCGCAATAGTCCCTCGTTGATGGAAAACACTTACCCTGAATCGGGAGACACCATGAACACTATAACTAACATCCGCCCATCGCCTATCTTCAAATTTCTTTTTATGCTCATCATCTAACATCATTTCTACCAATTCTCTTGTATCTAAGTTACTTACTCGTTCTGAATCATCAACGACAATATCCCCTGCAATCCGAAAAATCGGGGGTCTGCCAACCTTTATTTGTAAATCTGATGCACCTCGCTCTATCATCATTCTAAGAAGACCATCAATTTCCATTTTTACACCACCTCATTAATAGAACGCTGATAACGCTGATTTTTTATGATTTAATATGATTTTTATCCGCGTTCATCATAATCATCTGCGTCATCTGCGTTCCATTTATTTATTTGATCTAATGTCTATAGTCTGAATTATAGACTCAAATATTACCCTTCCGTCTTCACTCCCCAACCGCTTTTCAACACACCGCTCCGGATGAGGCATCATCCCTAAAATATTCCCTTGCCGATTGCATATCCCGGCAATATTGTCTATTGAACCATTTGGATTAATATCTACAGGGCATCGACCATCTTTAGTTGAATACCGAAATATCACTTGATTATTCTTGTTTAATTCCTCTAATGTGGCTTTGTCTGCATAGTAATTACCATCCATATGAGCAATAGGGATATTTAAAACCCTGTCTTTAGATGTGTGGTTAGTAAAAGGAGTTTGCTCATTTTCCACTCTAATGGTAACATATTTACATATAAAATTCAAGTTTTTATTGCGGAGCATTGCCCCCGGCAAAAAACCTGCCTCAAGTAGGATTTGAAAACCATTACATATGCCCAAAATTATCCCGCCACGATTGGCAAATTTTTCGAGTTCTATCATTACCCTGGAGAATCGAGCAATTGCCCCGGTGCGTAAATAATCCCCATAAGAAAATCCACCAGGTAAAATTATGCAATCATATCCCTGTAAATTTGTTTCTTTATGCCAGATATAATCCACCTGTTGATTAAACAAATGTTTTAGTACCCAATAGCAATCTTGATCACAATTTGAACCCGGGAAAACGACTACACCCCATTTCATAAAGTAAGAAGTAGGAAGTGGGAAGTGGGAAGTATTTAATTCCACCTCCATTCTTCTCCTTCTTATTTCACCTCCTTATATAATTAAAAATTATGAATTAAAAATTAAAAATTGAGAATTATTTCTTAATTCCTCAATTTTTAATTTTTAATTCATAATTTTTAATTCTTCCCTTCCTCTATCTCAAACCTGTAATCTTCAATAACCGGATTAGCAAGTAGCCGCTCGCACATTTGTTGAATAATATCCTTATTTAGTCCATCCATCCTTATTTCCATATACTTACCCACACGAACATCTTCTATGCCTTTATAACCTAATGAATCCAGTGCCTTTTTTACCGTAACCCCCTGTGGGTCTAAAATACCTTTTTTAAAAGTAACATAAATCTTTGCTAATGACATAAATACTCCTTTGTCAAATCCATGGTACAATATTTGATGCCTACTCGCTGTAAGCAAGACAAAACTTTGATAAACCACAAAACCTACTCAGACAGGCCCAAATTCCCGTAGTCAAGTGGAGTGCCTGATTAGGATTTATCTGCTTCGCTGTTTTTTTCTTTTCTTCTTTTTCTAAATCTTAATCAACTAATTTCTCAATTCGAGTTTTGACTCCGATACCCTGCTACTGACCCCGATACCTCTTTCTCGGTTCTTCGTCTGCTCGCCAGTTCTTCACCTGCTTGTCGATTCTTCGTCTGTTCTTGGTTCTTTGTAAGTCTAACCACAAAAATAACCAGTTCCTGATCAGGTTCATTTTTTTTGTTAGGCAATTGCTTTATTTCGCTGTCTTTTTTCTTTCCTTTTGGCTTGCTAAACTATCTTTTAGGCTCAATTTCTCAGCATCTTAATTATGTGTTTTGCCAAACTGTCTTTGATTTCTCTGTGCCTTGGAACCGGCTGAGACATCTTTATGTTTGGATTTTGATACCAATCATGCTTTCCGCCGTGACGGATAAGGATACACCCCATATCAAGAAGTTGTCTGATTAGTTCTTGTCTCTTCATGCTACCTTGAGTTCCACCACTCTGCGAACAAATGAAATAGTATTACTATTCACTTCTTTATAGATGTCGACTAGATTTTCCTTAAGTTCTTCTATTGTCTCGCCTTGTGTCATGTAGTCTGGATACTGATCCAAATAGCCGACCCACATATCATCTTCTTTGTAGTAAACATACCTCATCTTTTCCATTTTGTTTCTCCTGTTTTTAGTTAGGCAAAAACTCTACCCCGCTATCTTTTTTCTTTTCTTTTGGTTCACCGAATTATTGTGAATTCAATATTCAAGGTCTGAATCTTACTCTCTCTTATCTGATAAAAACTACTTCAGTCAAGCAAAATTTCACCACGGAGAACACAGAGAACGCAGAGAAAAATTAGAAAATAAGGTTTTTTTGAAATGATTCTCCGTGACCTCCGTGCCTCTGTGGTTATAATTTCTTATGCAATGGACTAATATTACCACATCCTTTACAAAAAGTCAAAAGTTATCCACAGCTCTTAAATTATATACTTTCCTATATCTCAAGTAAAAAGTGAACAAAAAAATAGTTTTGGGAGGAAAGATTATGTTTAGCGAGATTCGGGATTCCTGCTTCGCGAACCCCGAATCCTATTAAACTTTCTCCGTATTATCGAAGTCCAACTATTGTCCCAAACCCACCTAACCTGAGTAAAACAGAGAAAATAAGCAACCAAATCAATAAAGCAACAACTAAATAATCTATCATAGATAGTTTAAATTCAAGATAATATGTTCTTGGTCCTGGGGTGCCAAATCCCTTTGATTCTAATGCCTGAGATAACGAGTCGGTCTTTTTAATCGCTAAGCCAAGTATAGGAATAATCAAAGGGATATATTTTTTAGTTCGGGTTATAAATCCGCCTTTATCTAAATCTAATCCCCGGGCTAATTGTGCCTGGGTAATATCTTGAGCTGTTTGGGTAAAAGTAGGCACTAATCTAAAGGCAAGGGATAACGCAAAACTAATTCTAAAAGGTAATCCTAATTTATTTAATCCCCATGTAAATTCCTCTACATTAGCACAGGAAATAAATATCATTCCTGAGATAATCATCATTATTAGTCTAAAACTCATCCCTAATCCATACAAAAGGGATTCTTTAGACACGGATAAAAAACTATATCTCCAAAGAACGGTTTCTCCCTTTACAAAAAAAGCCCATAACACCGGACACATAATCCCCAGACAAATTAGAAGCATCCTTATTCGCCAAATATTCTCTAAAGATTGACCTTTATAGCCAATCAAAATGGTAAATTCCAATAAAAACAATAAATAAACCGGGTGGTTAAATACCAAACTCAAGGCAAAAAGAAGGATTAAACTTATAATCTTAGTAATTGGATTCAAATCATGTATAGCGGTGTCACATCGCGTTGCGGTATCATACCGCGTTGCCGTTTGCTTATTCAGATAAAGATATATGGTAATTCACTCTCCTTTCTTTTTTTCTCAAATCAAGCATTTTATTCCCTCATCCTCCATTATACAATAAAAATCAATTTCCGTCAAGGAAAATTTCTTGAGGAGGCATTCGGGAAATAGGTATTTTGAGAGTGAGAAAAGTCTATCAGAACCCTTTTTCCAACTGTTTTTACTGCTTCAATAATTCTCATTTTGAAATAACTCCGCCATTTATGGCGGAGGGGTGCCGGTAACATAACTAACCAGGCTTTAGCCATGATTTACTTGAATCATAATATATATAACACATTAATCAATTTGGCATAATGTAACGACTTGTTCTTTTGTCATTGAGAGGAAATGGTTATTTATTCTGTTCCAGCATTCTTCTAACGTATCAAACAGAATTGTGTGTGTTGCTCTTTTTCTCATATACCACCATTGGCGTTCCATCGGGTTCAAATCTGGTGAGTATGGTGGAAGATAAATCAGCTCAAAAAGCGGGTGTTTACTAATCCACTCTTTTACTCGCTTTGCGTGATGCCACCTCGCATTGTCTACCACCAAAATGACCTTTTGTTTCACATACTTATACAGTTCATATAGCCTATTTAGTGCCAATAAAAAATTATCACTGTTTCCCCGTTCTGCTCTGTATACGTTACAATTCCCACTTTCAGGTTCTACAAAACCCACAAGATGAACTCTACCACGACCGGATATGCTTGAAATCACTGGTTGTTTTCCTTTGATGCCCCACACTGTTGTAATCGTTGAATCCAATGTTACACCTGCTTCGTCACCGTAAATTAATATT
>JBDRHR010000176.1:0-17219 GCA_043816605.1 Nitrospirota bacterium | reverse complement strand
GTATTTTCATTTTTCATTATCTATTTTACAGTTTACAGTTGTTCACAATACGAAATCTTCAACTGGCTGAATGGTTACAAAGGGAATTGGGAAATAACTATCAGCCTAAATTGTCCAGCAAAAGATGTGGGACATGCTAAGCGTGAGTGGGGGTGTTTCTGAACCTGAACCTCAGCCTGAACCTCAAGCCGCGTCTTCCCCGCGTGAGTGGGGGGCTTTATAACCCTACCTTTAGTTCTTCATTTTTTCTCTATTTCTATCTTTTAACTTATTTAACCACCTTACCTGCCAATATAGTCGAGATGGCGGCAAATCCTAAGAAATAGCCGGCATTTAAAGCTATATTTCTGGTCTTGGTAAGCTCTTCGATTTGGTGTGTCTGCATATTGATAGTTGACTGGGATTCAACCAATTTCATCTGAAGTTCTAACATAGCGCTTTTGAGCATATCATTTTCTTCTTCGCCGGATGAAACCTCTTTTTTAAGTTGCATGATTTCATCTTCTTTATGAGTGACTAAGTTTCTTAAGACATCACCGCCAAGCATTTGTGCGGCCATGTCTTCAGCAGAGCCTTTCAATTTTTTAATCTCAAGCTCTAACTCGGCTATCCTGTTTTTATCCTTTTCTTTTTCTGTCTTTAATTCCTTTATTTTTTCTTCAAGCAAAATAGTTATTTGAGTTGCTTTTTGGCGACCGATGGCTAATTTTTCTCCCGGGTAAATCCAATGTGGGTTAGTAAATATGTTGTATTCTTTGAACCTTTGCCATAGATATGGATGTCGATAGTAGTACTCGGATAGGTCCCAGAGCGTATCACCTTTTTTAATAATGACTAACTCGCTATCCTTATACTTTGGTGTGATTTTGGAGTAAGAAACCCCTGATGAAGCAATGATGATACTTACCCCGATACTTACTACTGCCCTTAACTTTTTCAACCTTCCCATTTTCATCCCTCCCTTTTTATTAATTAACAATTAACAATTGACAATTATTAATTGTTATCCTACCTTTTTAAATTTTTTCTGACCATTATGGTCAGAACGCCTGAGCCAATAAAGATACTCAATATTTGAGAAAGTGTAAGATTAAACAAGAGATATGGATTATCCCCCCGATACATTTCAATAATAAATCGCAAAATTGAGTAGAGCATAAGATACATCAGGAGGATTTGTCCCTCAAATTTACGCCTTTTCCACAAATAACTCAGGATAAAGAATATAATTAAATCACCTACTGAGGAGTAAATTTGAGTTGGATGAAGAGGTCTTAAATCCAGAGGGTCCCTTCCGGGTACCATTACTCCCCAGGGTAATGTCGTTGGTTTTCCATAACAACAGCCATTCAGAAAACAGCCAATCCTGCCGATTACCTGGCCTATAGGTATTGACGGAACGAGGACATCAACTATTTGCCAGACAGGTAATTTGTGCCTTTTTAGATACCAGATACCGACAATTATGGCAAAGATAAGCCCGCCATAGAAGACAAACCCATATCTTGAGAAAACCGCAGTTAATGGATGTTCTCGATACTCATCTAAATTAGTCAGAACATAAAGGAGTCTTGCCCCAACAATTGAGGCTAAAAGGATATAGACCCCTAAGTCCATAATTATCTTTGGATTTATTCCAACCTTTATTGCCCTTTCTCTGGCTAAATATATGCCTACGCTAAATGCCAAAGCCAGCATGACACCATAAGAATAAATTGTAATAGGTCCTATTTTAAAAAATTCTGGATGCATTGTCTTTACCTTCTTTTTTATTAATAGTTACGAATAACATTAAAACGCCGATACAAATCATAGAATCGGCGAGATTAAATGCCGGCCAACGATAATTTTTGTAGCCAATATCTATGAAATCCACTACCCCACCCAGACATATTCTGTCCCATAAATTCCCCATAGCACCGCCTAATATTAAGCCAAAGGCAAGGGCGAGCCACAAATTTATGGTTTTTAATCTGAACAATAAAAATAAAATTATCCCTACAGTCAGAAGGCTTGTAATTATTAGCCACTGGCCAGAATGATTAGCAAAAAATCCAAAGGCTATCCCCTCATTTTGTATATAAGATAAAGAGAAAATGTGGGGTAAAACAGGAATACTTTCTCCCTCGGACATTGTCTGTTGGACGATAAATTTACTGAACCTATCTAAACCTAAAATACCTGAGCAAATTAAAAATGTCAGTCTTTTCAATCTATTTTACTATCTTCCTTTCATCTCTTATGTTCTTCCGTTCCTTCGTTATTAGAACCTATCCGAAAAATTAAAAACCTTGCCACAAAGGCACTAAGTCACGAAGAGAATCAAAGAAAAACTTTGTGTTTCTTTGTGTCTTTGTGACTTGGTGGCGACTTTTCGGATAAGCTCTTATGTTTTTTCACAACTATTGTTTTTTGTTTTTTTCTTTTATCTTTTGGCATTCAATACAAGTTCGTGCATAAGGCACAGCTTGTAATCTCTCAGAAACAATTGGTTTTTGGCAATCTTCACATAATCCATAGTCCCCTTTTTGTATTCGATAAAGGGCGTCATCAATCTCATACAGGATATTATTTATATTAGCCGCTAAACCCGCATTTTTATCTCGTTCATAGCTGTCAGCGGAAATATCAGCCATATGGATTGAATAAGCGGATAAATCACCTGATGACTCTTTTTGAGAATTATGTAAATACCCCTCCTCTGTAGCCTCTTTTTCTTTAAGATGAGCCTCCCTTAATTCATCCAGTTTCTCCTTATATTCCTCTAATTCGTGCTGATTCATGTTAATCGTTCCTCCTTTTCATTTAAAATCCCCTCTTGAGAGGGGGTAGGGGTGTGTAAATCACTTTAAGACACCGCTCGCGTAGAGTTGGATGTTCTATATTAATCCCCACTATAGAAATATACTATTGAGGGCAAAATGTCCCTATTTTATCCGAGGCAGATGTTTATGTTCCTGATATTGTTGACGGAAAAAAAGAATCGCAATTACTATCGTCAGGAGCAAAAGACTTAAAGTTCCCAATAAAGTTCCCATTGTTATTCTCCTTTATTTTCGTTCGGATGGATAAGAATCCCCATAATTAAAAGCATTATCATCGTTATGACAATTAATAGTTTAATTGCAATGGCAAACTTTATAAAATCTGCGGCTACTAATGCCGCTAATAATATCTTTCCACAATCTAACAATGTTTGTGAAATAGCTTTCCGTTTACCTTTAGAAAATATGTTCATTTTTTATTTACCTAAATTACTTTTTGGTCACTTCAGATATTGCTTTCTTATGTCCCCACAACCACCATGCACCGCTCGCATAGAGTTGGATGTTCTATATTAATCCCCACTGCAACGCTGTAATTCCAACAACGACTACATTTTTCTCCTTTTGCCTTTTTATCTCTACCTTTAATTCTTCCCCCTTTATTAATTGGACACAAGAGACAATGAAGATAAATTTCAACTCGTCTTCATACTCTTTAATCAGTCCTTCTTTTTCCGATGGATAGGTTAAAAGCACCTCTGCCTCTAATGATGAGCCAATTGTCCCTTGAACTCTTTCCTCTTCTAATCTCTTACTTACCTCCTCTCGTATTTTCAGTAGGTCTTCCCACTGTGAATCTAACAATTCATTTAAATATTTTGAATCAGGGATTGGGAATGAACTTAGATGCACACTTAGTTTTTTATCTTCCTGTTTTATGTTTTGCCAGAGCTCTTCTGCGGTAAAAATCAAGATGGGTGCCATTAATCGAGTAAGCACAGTCGTAACCTCAGACATCACCGTCTGAGCCGCTCTTCTTTCTTTTGAATCTGCCTTAGCCGTATAAAGCCTATCCTTAAGTATATCTAAGTATAAAGCACTTAAAACGGTTGAACAAAAATTAAGGATAAAATGGTGGATGAGATGGAACTCAAAACGCTCATAAGATTCTGTTACCCTCTGAATTAATTGAGTAAGTTTATGTAATATCCACTGGTCAATCCTCATCAGGTCTTGATAGGCAACCTTATCTGAATCCGGATTAAAATCATAGAGATTGCCCAGCATAAATCTAAATGTATTACGGATTTTGCGATAAGACTCACCCGTACGAGCAAGGATTTCATTCCCTAAGCGGACATCTGTGCGATAATCCTCTGAAATTACCCATAATCTTAAAATATCTGCCCCATATTTCTCAATAATATCTAATGGTGAAATGACATTGCCCAGTGATTTGCTCATCGCCTTACCTTGTTCATCTAACATAAATCCATGGGTAAGGACTGCCTTGTAGGGCGGGACGCCTTCAGTTGCCATAGAGGTAAGTATGGCAGATTGAAACCAACCGCGGTGTTGGTCGGAGCCTTCTAAATAAAGGTCAGCTGGGAAGGCAAGTTTCTCCCTTTTTCTAAGTACCGCCCGGTGGCTTACCCCTGACTCAAACCAGACATCCATAATATCCTCTTCTTTTCTAAATTTGTTGCCGCCACATTCAGGGCATTTGAGCCCCTCAGGCAGGAATTCCCGGGCATCCTTTTCAAACCAGACATTAGCTCCGTAGTTTTGAATTTGCCCTTTAATCAACTCAATTGCCTCTAAATCCAAAAGGCTTTGGTCGCATTCTATACAACAAAACGCTGGAATTGGCACACCCCATGCCCGTTGTCTGGAAAGACACCAATCACCACGAGAGGCTACGGTATTATAAAATCGTTCTTCTCCCCAGGCTGGAATCCACTTAATATCCTCTTTAATTGCCTTCAGTGTGCGTTGTTGTAGGTCTTGTGTGGCTAATTTAATAAACCATTGGTCTGTTGCCCGAAAGATAATAGGTTTTTTGCATCGCCAACAATGAGGATAAGAATGGGTAATTGTCTCTTGAGAAAATAGTTTTTCTAATGATTGGAGTTTTTCCACAATAGGTTTATTTGCCTCAAAAACATTTAGTCCGGCAAATTCCCCTGCTTCCTCGGTAAATTTTCCTTGAGCATCTACCGGAGTAATTACGGGTAAATTATATTTAAATCCAACTTCATAATCGTCCATTCCATGCCCGGGAGCGATATGGACACATCCAGTGCCCTGGTCACGGGTAACATGCATGCCCAAAATAACCATTGATTCCCTGTCAATAAATGGATGCTGGCAGGCAATACCTTCTAATTCCTCGCCTTTGAAGGTGGCTAAGACCTCATAATCGTTTTTTCCTGCGATATTTAATGTTGCTTCAATCAGCTCCTTAGCCATAATCAAGAATTCTTCCTCTATTTTAATGAGTGCATACTCAAACTGGGGGTTTAGGGCAATGGCGACATTTGCCGGCAATGTCCAGGGAGTAGTGGTCCAGATAAGGATGGAAACGGAATTGTGAATTGTGAATTGTAAATTGTGAATTTTGAACTTTTCCCACTCAGGGGTTTGTTTTATCGGGAATTTGACATAGACAGACGGTGAGGCAACATCCTTATATTCTACCTCTGCCTCTGCCAAAGCCGTGCGACAGGTAGCACACCAATAGACAGGCTTCTTACTTTTATAAACATATCCCTTCTCTACCAACTCCTTAAATACCTCAATCACTGCGGCAGAATAGTCGTTGGATAAGGTCAAATATGGATTTTCCCAATCCCCAAATATCCCCAGTCGTTTAAATTGTTCCTTTTGGACATGGACAAAGTGGTTGGCATAGTTTCGACAAGTTTGGCGAATCTCCATTTTAGTTAATTTGTTACTATCTTTGGTTTCAGCTAAAACCTTATATTCGATAGGCAAGCCATGACAATCCCAACCCGGGACATAAGGTGCGTCAAATCCTTGCATTGATTTATACTTGACGATAATATCCTTTAGTATTTTATTGAGGGCATGACCCATGTGTATATCGCCATTAGCATAGGGAGGTCCATCGTGCAAGATATACTTCTGCCGACCTTCTTTTTCCTGTCTGAGGGTTTCATAAATATTTAGCTCCTGCCAGAATTTTATAGTCTCAGGCTCTTTTTTCGGCAAATCAGCCTTCATCTTAAACCCTGTTTTTGGCAGATTCAATGTATCTTGATAATTCATCGTCTTTTACTCCTTACAATCCCCTCTCGCGGGGGTAGGGTACCACCAATTTATTTCGCGGTATTTGGACATCGATAATCCCCTCTCGAGAGGGGGAAGGGGGTGTGTTTCCTTCATTTATTTCAATAACCTTAATCTTCGATGTCTGTCCACTAACAATGGCAATTTGTGATTTCTTTATCCCTAATTCCTTTGATAATAATTTTATGACAGCCTCATTTGCTTTACCGTCAACCGGTGGAGCAGTAACCTTTACTTTTAATAGCCCATCGGTTCCTTTTAGTATCTCATTCTTAGAGGATTTAGGGATTACCTTAATTTTGAACTTGATCATTATTAAATTAAATAATTATACCATCATTTTAAAAAGAATGCAACAAAAAAAATCAGGCAATCAGGAATTCTCGTTTTTACCATACCTGAACACCGAGAATTTTACTTGATAGTATAGGAAATTATATCCACAGATTGCACAGATTACACAGATTAAAAAATATTTTAAAAATATGAATCAAAATCTGTGAAAATCTGTGAAATCTGTGGATTGGATTCTTTCTCTGTGTTCTCTGTGGATTTTTTTCTTGACATGTCCACCAAAATATATTACACTATCTTAAAATAAGATGCAAAAAGATGGGTGGCAACAATTACTAAAACAAGGGGCAGGAGAGTTGGAAATTAACTTAACTGACTCTCAAATAAATGTGTTCTTTGTATATTTAGATACACTTAAGATTTATAACCAACAGGTGCATCTAACCGGGATTAAAACCGCAAAGGAAATCATTATTAAACATTTCCTTGATTCGTTGACTTGCTCTTTAGGATTTAACCCCATTAATGGGATGAAGATAATAGATATTGGTACAGGGGCGGGATTTCCAGGAGTGCCGTTAAAAATTTGTTACCCGGAGATAAATTTAACCTTGTTGGATTCAAGCGAAAAACAAGTAGATTTTCTGTATCACCTTAAAAATCAGTTAGGTATAGAATTTGAGATTTTAACAGGTAGAGCAGAAGATTTGGGGAACAAGAAGGCTTGCCTTGTTGTAGAATATCGAGAGAGACATGATGTCGTCCTGGCAAGGGCTGTGGCTAAATTAAATACCTTAGTTGAGTGTGCCTTACCTTTTTTAAAAATAGGCGGGTTTTTCATTGCCCAAAAAGGACTTGATGTCCAAAATGAGGTGAGCCAGGCACAAAAGGCAATAGAGGCTTTAGGTGGAAGGCTAAGGGAACAAAAACGAATAACTCTGCCAATCCTTCATGAGGAGAGGAATTTAGTGATTATAGAAAAAATTAAGCCTTCGCCTTTAGAATATCCTCGAAGACCGGGAGTTCCACAAAGAAAGCCTTTGAAATGAGTTAGTCAGACCTGAAAAGTAGTTAAGGAGGAAAAATATTATGGGTAGAATAATTACTATTGCTAATCAGAAAGGGGGCGTAGGGAAAACCACTACGGCTGTAAATCTAGCCGCATGTCTGGCTATGTTAGGGCAGGACTGCCTGCTGGTTGATATGGACCCACAAGGTAATTCTACAAGTGGATTAGGGTTTGATAAACATAAGTGTGAGCCAAATATTTATGAGGTCTTGATTGGGAAGGAGCCCGTTAGCAAGGCTATCCTGAAAACCGACCTGGAACATCTGGATTTAATCCCCTCCAATGTTACTTTAACCGGGGCAGAGATTGAATTAGTCAGCATAGAAGAAAGGGAGTTGCAATTAAAGAAAGCCCTCACCGAGATTAAAGATAATTATAAGTATATTTTTATTGATACCCCACCTTCTTTAGGATTACTGACCTTGAATTCCTTAGTTGCCGCAGAGACAGTCCTGATTCCTATCCAGTGTGAATATTACGCCTTAGAAGGATTAGGCCAACTTTTAGGCACAATTACACTGGTCCAGAGCAGACTTAATCCTGACCTGAAGGTTGAAGGGATGCTTTTGACGATGTTTGATGCCAGAACGAATCTTTCCCAACAGATTACCGCTGAGATTAAAAAATGTTTCAAAGACAAGGTCTATCAAACCATTATCCCTTGTAATGTCCGACTCTCAGAGGCACCAAGTTTTGGGAAGCCGATTATTCTTTACGATATAAATTCTACCGGTGCAGAGTCTTATATAAGTTTAGCCCGGGAAATAATTAATCGTGATGGGGGGATGGTGATAGAGGGGGTGGAAAAAACCAATGGCTAAAACAAAAAAGAAAAAACTCGAAAAAAAGGAAAAAACTACTCAAGCAAAAAAAATAGGAACGGAGGCTAAATATAATTATATCCTTATCAGCCTCGTGCTGGGAATATCTATCTTGTATGTGATTTCTACCTTTTATTATAGTGGTGGATATTTCTTCTTGCCGGTGGATGACTCCTTTTCATACTTTCATTACGCTAAACAATTATCCGCCGGACATCTATTTCAATACAATTTCGGAGATGCTCCAACAACCGGTGTCAGGAGTCTTCTCTACACCATCATTTTAGCCCCGGGATTCTTTATTGGATTAAGCGGCGACGGAATGATTTGTTACTCCTTTCTATTGGGGGTGATATTTCTCTTTTTATCCGGTTGGTTAATCTTCAGGATAGCAGAGGGTTTCTTTGGACAGAATTTAGGGATAATTGCCGGCATTCTTTTTCTTCTCAATGGGCCAATTACCTGGGGATATTTAAGTGGCACAGAGATTGGGCTTTTCAGTACTATGATTTTGGCTACTCTTTATTTCTTCTTGCAAGAGCAGGATGGGAATTACAACCCCCTAACCCCCTTTATTAAGGGGGAATACAAAAAGACGATTATTTTAGGTTCACTATTAGCCATTACTCATCCCGAAGGGACGGTGCTTTCAATCTTGTTGGTTATTGTCCTTATCGTTAATCTGATTTTTAAAGCAGAGATAGCAAAATTAAAAAGTATTCTCATTTTTATTCCTGCAATTGTTGGAGTTAGCTGCATATTCTTAAACCTGATTCTAACAGGTAGTCTCTTTTCTACCTTCCTGCAGGCTAAATCTCCATTATTTTCCCCAAATATGCCTTTACTTGAAGTTTTAACCAGGTCAATTAAGTTTTATGCTTATCTTTTAAAGGAGATATTTGGTGGTTTTAACGGGACATACTCAGAGATGATAAATCCTGATGTCGGGCAGACGGCAACCTATTTTGCCCCTTTTGCCTTCCTCTTCTTTCTAATAGGCTCACTACCGTTAGCCGTTAAAGAGATATATGCCAAGAAGTTGGGTATTAATCTATTGATGGTTATCTGGTTTTTTATCGGGATTGGCCTTGTGGCAATTACCTTCCCCACGGATTATTCCTGGAATATGTTCCTCATTCCCTATTATCCACTCTTTCTCCTCGGCGTGGTTGTTGGTATTTATCATTCTTCGTTGCTGATAACAAATATGATTTTGACCATATCCTTAAAACAAACCTTTTACGGAATATCCTCCTTTTTTATCGTATTTTCGCTATTTAGCACCTCCTTTTTTGTCGTCGCCTACGGTAAGATTTGCAAGGATAATTATCATCAAAAGATGGGGTTGGTTAAATGGGTAAGAGAGAATATCCCCCCTGATGTCCCCATAGCTATGAATGGGATAAATACATTAAGGTATTATGAGAATAGAAATTTTATTGATTTATCCGGTGTGGGAACTAAGGGATTAGCTAAGGCATATCAAAATGGTGTAGGGAGTATATTTGAATGGCTTGAGGAGAAAAAACTTGAGCCTGCGTGTTTTGTTCTTGACCGTTTAGACTTTACTCGTTCAGGGTTATTGAAAACAGAGCTCTATTCAGCCAAGGTAGTGGGCGTGCGTCCTATTGAGCCAATAAATGTCTATCAAACAGATTGGAGTTTAGCCAATAAGGGCGATGAGCCGGTTACCGCTACCAGGCAAGCCTGTATGGATGGCTATAAATTGGTGGATAAGATTGATGTGGCTAATTTAGATAGTGAGGCAGGGCATAATTATAGATTTTGGGAGGCAGAACCAGGTTTAAATGTTACTACATTCGTGTATCAACTTGCTTGTTTAGATAGGCAGATTATTGATGGAGGTCGGATGCTTTCAGGTGGAGAAGGTATGGTAATTAAGACCGTGCCAAATCAAGAAATGAAAATAATTATGCGTACTACCGGACATTTAAAATTAGATGTGATGATAAATGGGAAATATTGTCAGAAGTGGGTTGATGAAACAAATCCTGGGAATGCTTGGTCTGAGTCTATACTTAGTCTTCCGGGTAAATGGATTACCTCCAGCTCCACAAAAATCCGTATTGAGATAAGGAATAAACAGCAAGATACCTATTCTGTGGCTTACTACTGGTTTTTCCAAAAATAATTCGGCTACTTAAATGTTATCTATAAAATATCCTAATTCTACAAGCCTTTTTTTAACCTTTCCAAGAACATTTGCATCAATAAGCAGGTGATAATCCTCTGCCTTGAGAATGTAGCTTTTTAATACCTCATCCCTGGCTATTAGAGAAATCAACTCTTTGTCTTGTGCTAACTTAAATATCCTGATGCCCTGCACACCCTTTAATGGATTAATTCGTCTTAAAACCTCATCCAAAAATTCCTGCCAAATTTGCGAAGGATTTGAACAGATTTGCTCCTTAAAAAGGGTTACCTTTAGTTGGACATCCTTCTTTGAAGAGCATTCCTTGAGAAATGAATGATAATCTACTCGATAATGACTATCACTCAATCTGTCCGCAATCTTTTCTAAGACGAGTGATTTCAGCATATCTTTCCCCTCTAAATGAATAATCAATCGCTTTTCATCCAAAACTATATTTGCCTTTTCTTCCTCAAATTTTACCTGATACACCTTAGTTTTACCTGAGATATAAGCACCTAATTTTGTTAATTTTATGTACTTCAAACCGTCAAAGGGGCAAAGGTAATTATGGTCTTTGTCCTGAAAATACGGGTTTTCAGGAAGATTATACGCCATATCAATTATTCCAAAGCTGGCAAATAAATACATCACTGCCTTTATAAGGGGAACGACGAGGACATCATTGTAATTTTCACCTGTAATTTCTGCCCTTTCGTAACCGGAGTAACGATTATTTGTGAATGCTTTGTTATAATACAGGTATCTATTTGCCGCAGATTTATTAACTATCTCTAAATTAAGCTCCCTATAAAAACAATATTTAATAACATTTTCTAAAGAAATCCATCTTTTCTCCGGCAGTTCTTTCAGGAGGTTAAAAAGGGCTTGCCTTACTTTTTCTTCTCTGTTTTCATGTTTGTCGTAATAATCGGTATCGCCTTTTATATGAAATAATAAATTCCGTAATTGATACCTCATAAAATCCTTACCGCTAAAAAAATCATCAAATAATCCTTTTAAAATTTCAGGAGAGTTAGCAAGGCTTTTTATGGTAGTTTTGTTTAAGAAGGAGGCGAGCAATTGGGTCTTAATATAGGTTAATTCCTCATCCTCACTGTTATAGAATTCCTCAATATGACAATACTTAACCATTTGCTTAATAGAACTTTTAAGGAGTTTATTACTATTTTTGGCAGATTTCAAATTCCCCTGCTGGATATAGGCATAGAAGAGTTTGAGTTGTCTTAAGATACGCTCATTATCTTCATAGACAAACCCTGTTTTTTCAATGGTATCAATCGGGATTAAGTCATATTCCTTTGGTGGGACAAGGTATTGTTTAAATAGATTTCTTAGACCCTCTGAGAGATACAGAGAATATCTATAGCCCGAATAATTATATTTTTCGTTAATCTGGAACAACAAATAGCTATCATGGATGATATGGCTTGAATACTTATCTTTCTTGACTATCTGCAAGTTAAACATCTTTTCAAGTTTTTCTGCATAGTGTTCTCCTCCTTCCCAGACAAGGAGATTTAATATTTGCCGGACATCTTGAGGGAAGTAGCCTAATAGTTTTTGGAAGGATTCTTTATTAGAATAAACTACCATCAAGGCATAAATCAGGTCTGCTTTTTTAAATAGGGACTTAGCATTTACAATTAATTCATCTTCAAAAAAATGATAAAGATAGTGGCTATACAATTTCTTGAGGACATCAGCATTATAAGAATCATTAATTATGGTGGCTATCTGTTTTTGTTCACGGGTAAGTAATGGTGGAGGAGGTGGGGTGCGGTAGATTGCTACCGCTTTCTCTTTGCTCTGCTCCTGTTCAGAGGTAAGTAATGGCGAAGGAACTGATTTAGGTTGATTTTTATTGAAAAGTTGCATCTGGCGGACCTGTTCATAGGTAGGTAATTGGGCAGGGGCTGATTTTGCGATATGGCTTAATTTAAAGTCTGCGGCAAGTTTTGTGGCTAAATTACGAACTGCCGGCTCAGAATCATGAATCATAGGCAGGAGTATTTCTTTTGACCATGGAGAATTATATGAGCTAATTGCCCGTAACACATATTCTCTGACCCCGGGTTCAGGGCTTTTTACCGCTTTCTCCAATAATGCCTTAACCTGAAAATTTTCAGGGGCAATTGAGCCTGCGGCTAAAACAATATTGGCATAAAATTGCCACGGCTTTGGGTCGTATATTCTGAATAATATCGGTAGTACCCTTTGTCCTGAGGCGATACAAGACTTCAAAGCGGCTTCTCGAACCACCTGAGCCAGAGGATGTGGTGATGTCCATCCTAAATTCCAGACTAAGTAAATCAGTAATTCATTAATATCGCCAGGGCTTGCCAGGGATACAAGTTGGAATATCTCTTTAAATCTCCAGAGAATCATCAGACGGTAGCACAAGCCGTCTTCTGTCCTCAAAACCTCCTTAAATCGGGAAACAGTCCATGTGAGAATCTTTTCTTCGTTGACGATTTTCTTTAACTCCAGGGCAATACACTCAACACATTGCTTGCCTTTTTGTGTTCTGCAGAAAAATGCTGAGCGTTTAAGGCATATCTGACAATACTCAGATTCTTCGCCTTTTGACCAGTTTGAGGTTGATTCAATTTCTTTTAAAGTATCTTCTAACAATTATTTTCTCCCTCCGTAAATGTTTCGGATAGACATCAGACTTGTGCCTGCTTTTCATGGTTTGTTAAATAATCCTCATCTTTGAGTGATTTATCTTAAGTGCCACGCACAAGCAGATAAGGAAATATTTTTATTTGTCAGGCATTGATATTAGAAGAATTGCATAAACTGTTTCCTTTACCCTTGTAATCGGTCAGTTATTGGGGGAAACATGGAAAAATTTATCAAAAGGATTCAAGGGGTCGAGGGTTCAAGGGGTCAAGTGGAATAAGGAAAAACAAACACTCGAACCCTTGAACCCTCGAATCCTGGACCCTTTTTCTCCCCCTGATAACTGACCGATTACTTTACCCTTTTAAAAAACAATGCAAAAAAAGTACTTGACATCTCACCCCAAAATATGTTATACTAAAGACACAAAGACCTAATAGCCAAATTGTCACCGTAGGGTGTGCGTTCGTGAGAATCCTCACGATAGGCTATTGGGTCGTTTTTTATCTTCCAAATACCCATACATCTTCCTCTCTTTTCTTGATAATCTTCCGATAAATATTGGCATCAGTCTTATGACTAAAAGAACGATGGATTGCTCCTGCAACCATATCTGCTAATTGAATCAAGACATTTTCCTTTGAATCCACAAATTTGAGATCTAATATTGTCTTTCTCTCTGAATTATTTAACTCTTGTCTAAGATAAACCAAAAATTCTCTTCTAAATTTTCTTTCCCCATGCCCATCTATTTTTAATTTAGCATCTCTAATGGTATCATTACTGTGTTTCAGCACCATTTTTACAGTATAGGCATAGAAAGATTCCTTGCTTTTTCGAAGTTCCTCCCCATAAATCCTATCTTTCCTCATTACTAATGCTCTTACCCTAAATCTACAATCTGCAATAGTACTCAAAAAATGGCACCGTAATACCTGGGAGCACTTATTGAACTTAAACTCAAACCTATCATCTTTGCCAATCTCTCTCCTTAATCTCTTTATTTTAATTGCAGTCTCTTCTGCTTCCAGATTATCATCAAATATTATCAGGGCAATAACAAAGACATTAGAAGAACCTTTCCCTATCTTAAACCCAGGGTCCCCAGAATCATCAAGAAATACTAACATTTTATTTTTCTCCCCAATACTCAATATCCTACACCTTTCTTCCTTCTACAATGACAATCTCTGCATCGGTTAAGCTGTAAAGTTTATAAACCATCCGGTCAATCTCCTGTTCCAGTGCCTTCACCTGTGCCTACTTTTCGGGATTTTGCAGATAATCCTCGTCTTTGGTGACCTGTCTTGAGTGCAACGCACAGGCAGATAAGGAAATATTTTATTTATTAACCCTTGATATTAGAAGAGTTGCATAAAGCGTCTATATAGCCTCTATATTATTGCCAACTTTCTAAATATCCTTACTTTTCCCTCACCATTCATCAAATGGCGGAAAATTTGTCGTTCTTTTTACTTCACTATATTGCCCTCTTGCAACCGTGTCAGTTGACGGCATGTTATAACATAGATTTTCTGAAATAATCCATCTATCATGAATATCAGCATTCAATTTATTGTCGATTATGACCCGTAATTCACACTGAACACCATCACTTTTGAGTTCTTTCTTTAAATCTTTATACAAAGACATGAATTTCTCATCCACCTTTTCTGACAACATTAGAATTTTAATACTTTTTACTTTATTAGTATTAAGTGACTCCGATAACCAATCTAATCCCACTCTTGAAAAATATTTATCTACCCAGTAAATATACTTTTCGCAAGAACTAATAACATCCCTGATTGCTTTTTTATTTGAATATGGTTTATCTGGGGATAATAATCTTGTTTCTGATGGTCCATGTATAACTTCAAAAATTGTTCTTATCTTTTTATCGTGTAATTCAACCGCATATTCCAATTGACTTATCTTGTTAAGAATCACCTTATTTGAAACTACTAATTTCCTGATATTTACAAATACCCGCATTATACCGATATTTACCTGAATGGCTCTTTTACTGTTAAGAATACTGGAAAGCATAGCAACACCCTGTTCAGTAAAAGCATAAGGCAAATAGCGTCTACCGCCCCAACTTGAGGTCACAAATTGTGACCTCAAGTTTTCAAACTCTTCTTTTGATAATTGAAACATAAAATCCTCTGGAAATCTGTCTTTATTCCTTTTTACTGCCTGGATAAATACTTTAGTTTTAACCTCATAAAGTTCAGCAAGGTCTTTGTCTAACATTACATTTAGACCTCTAATCAAAAATATCTTTTTCTCAATAATGTCTTGTTTAACAATATCTGTCATATTTTTCCTTTCATCCTAAAACTATTTATCCTTTGCTCCAAACTGCTCAACGATGGCAATTTCTTCTTTTGTGAGACCGTATAATTTATAAACCATCCGGTCAATCTCACGCTCCAGTGCCTTTACCTGTGCCTGCTTTTGCGGAATGTCCTCCGCCGGCAGGGGTAGTGCCAAATATCCCCCGCTGGCGGGGGCAAGGGGGTGGAATCCTCGTCTTTGGTGATGGCAAGGAGGTGGTCATCCACAAATATATATCACATTCTTTACCGGTTTGTCAATATTTATTTTGTATCTTATGTAATTTCTTATAATTACATAAAGCGGCTACTCTCTTCTATTTTGCCATCAATCAATCTTTTCAAAAATAATACTTGACAAATATGATATACTGTAATATACTATTAAGTACATAAAGGTTCCGCTCTGATGATAAGAGCCCATGGGGCTCTCCCGAAAGGGTAGTCAGGGCGGTCGTTATTTTTAATAGTAATATGTAAATCCTGTCTTGAAAATATCAAATTCGCTTTTTATAGCGTTTTCGATATACACATACGACCTACTATCATTAGATTCCCATTTCCTGTAAATAGCCCAACTACAGTAATCAATAATTTGTAAATCAAAGTTTGATTTTGAAGCGTGATGAAATATTCTGTAATTCAATGTCCCTGGTAATACTCGTTTCAACACCTTCTTGATTGATTTTTCAATTGCTTCTCTTTTTCTTTTGATAGGAATAGAATCTGTAAAAATTAAAACCCCTTTTATTTCTGAGAGATTAGCTCTATTCAATACATATTTAAGAAGGTATCCCATCATTTCAGGATAAAATTTTTCTTCCGATTGTAATGCTTTACCGGTTTTTCTTTTTTCAATTATCAGGCTGTCAATTCTGATACCTCCTAAATGTTTTTTGACAATCTCAAACACTTTATCTCTTACTACTTGACGCTCCTCAGATGCGTGAAAATATTCTACATCAAGACCAGATTCTATTAAATCATATTTTAATTCAGCCATTTCTTTATATACTTCAAAAGGTCTTGTTTTAGAAATACCTGTCAATACAAAATATTTTGTTCCCTTTATGGAAAAATCAAGATTACCACTCTCATCTAAGAAAATATATAAATATTGCATAAACTATTTAGCCCCTTTCAAATTTTCTTCCACTATTTTTATTTCTTCATCAGTTAAACCGTAAAGTTTATAAACCAGATGGTCAATCTCCCACTCCAATGCCTTTACTTGTGCCTGCTTTTGCGGAATGTCCTCCGCCGGCAGGGGTAGTGCCAAATGTCCCCCGCCAGCGGGGGACATTTGCTTAAACCACCCTTATTTACAATTAATCGCTACCCTACCCCCCACATCCACCTTCTACAATCCATATCTCTTCCTCGGTCAAGCCGTAGAAATTATAAACCAGATGGTCAATCTCCCGCTCCAGTGCCTTTACCTGTGCCTGCTTTTGCGGAATGTCCTCCGCCGGCAGGGGTAGTGCCAAATGTCCCCCGCTGGCGGGGGTAGGGAGTTTTTGCCGCTCACACAAGACTATTCAATCCGAATGTCCCCCGCTGGCGGGGGTAGGGGGTTTTTGCCGCTCACACAAGACTATTCAATCCGAATGTCCCCCGCTGGCGGGGGTAGGGAGTTTTTGCCGCTCACACAAGACTATTCAATCCGAATGTCCCCCGCTGGCGGGGGGTAGGGGGGTGGAGATTTCCCCTGGTTTCAATCTCTTCTATAGTAATCTCAATAGCTCTTCGCACAGTTTCAATATCATTTAGTATTTCCTCGTCCATAAATCTTATAACCGTAAATCCTGCTTTCTCCAATTCTTT
>JBDRHR010000175.1:0-4846 GCA_043816605.1 Nitrospirota bacterium | reverse complement strand
AAAGAATTTCGAATGATGAAGTCAATATCGAATATCTTACTTCGACATTCATTATTCCTTGTTCGATATTCTACATTCAGTGCTTCACCAAAAAATTACTCCATCTTTTAACCGCAAACTTTCACACTAAAGTGAACCATCATGGTAATGGGTTATCAGGTAGATAGACTGAAGGTGAAAGGGTTTTTATAGTCTTCAATTTTCAACCTTCAGCCTAAACACCTGCATAGTCATGTATACAATTCGTGTCGCTGTTGTTTTATCTGCTCACTCGCTAAATATTCATCAAAGGTTGTACCCACGCGGTCAATATACCCTTTAGGTGTAATCTCAATAATGCGGTTGGCTACAGTCTGGACTAATTGATGGTCATGGGAAGAAAACAAAATTGTCCCGTCAAATTTCTCTAATCCTTTATTTAAGGATGTAATCGCTTCCAGGTCAAGGTGATTGGTCGGTTCATCCAAAATAAGCACATTTGGCTGTGAAACCATCATGCGAGTTAACATACATTTTGCCTTTTCTCCTCCGGATAGGACATTCACCGATTTAAGAGACTCTTCGCCTGAAAAAAGCATCCGACCTAAAAAGGCACGGATAAATTCCTCGTCAGTATTTGTTGAATACTGCCTGAGCCAGTCAACAACAGTTATATCCACGCTAAAGAATGCGGAATTATCTCTTGGATAATACGCCCGTTTGGTTGTAAAACCCCACTTAACAATTCCGCTATCAGCCTGGCTCTCATTCATCAAAATCTGAAAAAGTATTGTTTTGGCAAGGTCATTCGTGCCTACAAAAGCAACTTTATCGCCCTTATGAAGGGTAATATTCAATTGCTTAAATATAACCTGTTCATCAACTGTTTTAGACAGATTGCTTATACTCAGAAGTTCATTGCCCACATTGCGTTCCTGTTCAAAATTGATATAAGGATATTTGCGCGAAGAAGGTCCAATATCATTTATGGTAAGTTTTTCAAGTGTCTTTTTACGGCTGGTGGCTTGCCGCGCCTTGGACGCATTACTGGAAAAACGTGCAATAAACTCTTTTAATTCTTTGCGATGTTCTTCTATTTTTTTATTGGATTCACTGCGTTGCCGCGTCGCAAGTTGGCTTGCTTCCGACCAAAAAGTATAATTACCGGGATACAGATGCATCTTGCTAAAATCAATATCCGCAATATAGGTGCAGACTTTATCTAAGAAATGCCGGTCATGCGAGACAACGATAGCGGTATTCTTAAAATTGCAGAGGAATTCCTCAAGCCACATACTTGACTCAACATCCAGATAGTTGGTGGGCTCATCCAGCAGTAGAATGTCGGGATTACCGAATAATGCTTGGGCTAACAATACCCGCACCTTCTGCCCGGCTTCCAACTGTTTCATTTGCACCGTATGCAGCGATTCCTCAATACCAATCTCGCTTAACAGTTTAGCCGCATCAGATTCAGCGTTCCATCCCTGAAGTTCAGCGAACTCTCCCTCAAGTTCTGCAGTTCGCATCCCATCCGCATCCGTAAAAGGCGTTTTGGAATACAGCGTATCTTTTTCAGTCATAATTTCGTAGAGCTTTTTATGCCCCATAATAACCGTAGATAACACCATATATTCGTCAAAAGCAAACTGGTCCTGTTTTAAAGTAGAAATCCGTTCGTTTGGAGAAATAACAACATATCCGGTAGTCGAATCAATCTCATTGGAGAGAATTTTTAAAAATGTCGATTTACCCGAACCATTGGCGCCAATCAAGCCATAGCAATTACCAGACGAAAAGACAAGGTTCACATTGGAAAAAAGTTTTCGTTGTCCGAATTGTAGTGATACATTATTAACATTAATCATATTTTATACCTTATACCTTTGTAACTATTAAGGCTGTTAGGCTGTAGAAGGAAATTATAGTATGTCGCAAAACTTGGCACAAATTCCTCTCTTACAACCTAATAGCCTACAGCCTAACAACCTACAGCCTAATTTTCTTCCACAGATTTTTCCAGATTTTTCCTGCTGTTGAAAAGAGGTTTTCAGAGGAATTTGAAGTTGGATTATGTCGGTAATCCCAGGGTGCGAGGGGATTAGAATCAGACCAAAGACCTTGATTAGAAGACCTTGCCGCTTGCTCAAGTTGCTCTATCTCACTATCATTAGAATATTGGCGGTACCACCACGCAAGACCTTGCTTGACAAGTTCTTTATTTAAACAGGTGCCATTCGGTAGAAAAACATCACCCATTGTGCGACCATATTTGTCTTTGCCGTGCCCTTTGATTGTTACGGTTTTGCCGAAGACCATATTACCGGTGAACTGTTTAGCTCTATTACCAAAAGCCTGCCTGTTTTCTGGACAATCAATACCGTTTAGCCGTATCTTTTCACGAACACCATTGTGCATTACAGAAATGGTATCACCATCTGCTATTGAAACCACCTTTCCCTTAAATTCCTGTACCTCTAATGCCCATAAAGAAACAGAGAAACAAAGAATAAAAATTACATAAAAACAGCGACGATAATACATAATATCTTTTTCCTTTTTCTCTGCATTATTCCTTTATTTATACGGCTTTCCTCCCCATCCCTTCCTTTCATACTTGTGAGTAAGGGTAAGTATATTTTAATACTAAGTTGCAATCAAAGATATAAAAATGATTTTGGATTTTTGATTTTAGATTTTGGATTGAGGATATGAGATTCCCCAATCCAAAATCTAAAATCTCATATTGTTTTACTTTTGATTGCAAATTGGTATAAGGGGATATTTGCTCTCCTTGAGTATAATTTTAGCACATAAGACGGGTTAAAGTCAAGCAAAATTTTGGGAAAAAGGTAATCCTTCAGTTACGGGTGGTTATTTTTTTGATTGGGCAAGGAAAACATCCCTCTAATCCCCTTCAAAGGGGAAATTACATCCCCTACCCCCTTTTCTCTAAAGGTTTTTTATTAAAATTCCAAATATCTTTCTCATGGCATCTTTAGGATATTCTTTACTAAAAGCCCGCATCGTCCCCACTTTATCTTCTTTAATATCTAATTGATGTGTTTTATAAAAAGACACAATTTCTTCCTCAAATTTAATTCGTTTATCTATCTCCTTGATGCAAATATCTATTAATCTTGCTGAATCTTCAATAGTCCTTTCTGAAAATTCCTCCAACAACAACTTTTTCACCGCTTCAAAATCAACAATATCTGTATTCTCATAACAATTCATCACGGTTGCCAAAATAATATTCTTGTCTAACCCCTTTGCCCAATGTATCTGTTCAACGGACTCCGGCTTCATCTTAAACTGTATAACTTTGTCATCTATAGTGTGTAGATACCAAACAGACCCTTCGCTTCCTTTTAAACTTCCGTCCTCTAATTTCTGTATCTTTGCCTCTTTTTCTTCCTGCAACTTTCTATAATAAGAGACCAAATCTGTCTTTTTATTTATGCTGACTTCCTTTTTTGCTTGAGGGATACCGGAAAAACATAAATTAGCTGTATCTAAATCAATAATCTCGCCTGTCTGATTATTTACGATAAAAAGCAATGCTATATCTAAAAGGACATCATATTCTATCAAATGTTTATTGCTATTTCCATATAATTCAAAACTGAAATTGTAAGAAATATGGTCTTTGAGCCGTTCTGAAATAGGGTATTTCTCTAACATCTTTCTCCACATATCTAAAAAATTCCCAAACCTTGAATTTCTTACAACCGGAGTAAGCCTTAATTTGTAACTCACATATTCTTTGCCTCTAAAAATATACTTAAATCCCAATACATTAGTTCCATCAATCTTGTCATAAATCGTTATTTTCTCGGTTGATGGAAAACGCCAGATACCATTCTTATCAAAAGGATATTTTTGTTTCGGAGTGCCATAGATAACTATGCCTCCATCAATGGTCTGCATACCATTGATATGGGTGATTAACATACTCCCGTAGTATTGCCCATCTTTATGGCAAATATATCCCTTGAGAATATGGTCATTATTAAATACATCCACAACCTCAAACGGTTCAATATATTTATCTGTGCAATCAAAAAGCTCGCCAGGTATTTTTTTCACCATTTTACATCCTTTTGGGAATAAGTAATAGTCGTATCTTAAAGGTAGAAAGTAGAATTAAATACATTCCACATTCACGGTTTGACCTCAATTATACTATTTTTCGTAACTACTCAGCCTCTTTATGTTAGCCACGAATGAACACGAATTATCACGAATTTTTGTATAGAAAGCAGATCACTCCAGCCTCTCATTGAAACATACAGAATTTATCTGTGGTATTCTGTAACATTCCGTAGCAATTACTATCTGTCTTTTATTCGTGTATATTTGTGTTAATCCGTAGCTGAGTAGTTACGATTTTTTTTTAGAAGGTAGTTTCACGATGTCATTTATCCCGACTCAAATCTTTTCATCTTAAACCAAAATAGCCAATATTATCGTCAAAGTTTTTGTTGCAATTAGTTGAATTCTATAGGGTTATGTCCACCGTCCTCATTGTCCAACATTCCATTTTACATCCAAGGTTTGACTCTACTAACTCCCGGTCTGCTCGTTCGTCTCTCCCGCCTATTGCGGAATTTGTCAGGTGGCTTTACCCCTTCGACAAGCTCAGGGTGACATTGCTTGTCATGGTGAGCTTGTCGAACCATAAACTACATCCCTGACAGATAGTTACGATGATTGACTCCTTACATGTCTTGGTTCACCGTGAATCGTAATTTTTCATTCAACAATTAAGCGACTTTTTTCTGTATCTCCGCCCCAAATACAAAGGTTTTTTTAGGCATAAGAGGAAGCTCAAAATTATCATATTAAGCACCTTATTTAGCTGGTG
>JBDRHR010000174.1:0-2805 GCA_043816605.1 Nitrospirota bacterium | reverse complement strand
GTCTTAATATTCGGTCTCCACAAAGACAGAAATTATTACCCGCTGAATGTATTCTATGAGGTTGAACCTTTGGATAGTCAACAAGTATTGTGGTAATTAAGTTCCATGTATAGCGGTATTTTAAAATCGTTCCTTTATTCACTTTTTACCTCCTTCCAGACAGGGCACACGCCTGAGCAATCGCAATAGCTTTCACAGCGTATATACCTGCCTTTTCTCTCCTCGATAAACATATCCTTGCCTTTTTTGTGGTCTATAATGAAGTAATTAGCACTTGACTCGTCTTCAAACAACCTGACCGCTTTCTTATTTTTTCCTTTCATCACGGCATATTTTTTACCTCGTAACCAGCGGTCTTCATCTGAACAAGCTGGTGGTTCTGATACCATATGCAGATTGATTCTTTCGGTGATATACTTTTCTTGTTCTTCAGGTGTCCATAATTTAATAGGTATTTCTAAGATATTCCGTGCAGGATAACGGTCTTGATCTCGAATAAACTCGCTTTCTCTCCAGTCCCGAAAGATAGCCAAGACCTTCAACGATTTTACCTTTTTGCCTTGTTTACGGAACATATAGGCATATGTGTTTAGTTGTTTTCCCGTGTCTGTTATATCTCCGAAAATGTATTGGTAAACTGTGGTGAATTTAAGGTCTGAAATCTCTTCATCTTTGTATATATCAGCTCTGCCCCGAAGTTCCACATCTCCGATTTTTACCAGTAGCTTTTCTTCCTGAAGTGCATCTTCCAAGCTAACCTTTTCAAAAATGGTGTGCATTATCAGTCCAGTAAGCATATAAGTTTTTGACGAAGCGGGAATGACTATTTCTTCCCAATGCTTTTTTAACAAAAATCTCATATAAGGCGGATTATCAAGCTGAGTAACGGCTATGGTGTTATCCTGTGGAGGCTTTCTATACTTGTTATATTCAAGGATCGCCTGGTAAAAGACATCTGGTATACCATCATTTATTATCTTCATGGTTTACCTTCCTTTTGAGTCATTAGAACGGTTCCATTTCTGTATATTCTTCTGGTGTTTCCCCATGTATCCCTTTATATTCAGTTGATTGTTTAATAAGGTCAGCTATCCATTTTGGTGTATTCTCTGGTATATCTATCCCTTCTTCAAACGCAAAGAATTTAAGAGGATTTTCGGCTTCTGGTGCTTGGATACCTTTAGGTAATGCCATAATAGCTGAGATATTGGCATACGTTTTATTATCTTTTTTGTTATGGATAATCTGAAGCTGACAGGCTTTCCCAAGAATATTTTTAAGGTCAAACCCATCAAGTTCTGCTTCTGTAAATGCCTTACCTCTCCATGCCTCAAGATGTTTTCTGAGAAGTGCTTTTTCATGTAGAGATAATGTATATTTCTGGCTTATTGCTCGTGGTAAATCCTTATCATCAATCGTTATCCGTTCTTCTGGTATCTCCCAAACAACAATTACTTTTCGGGAATGTTTATCCCATTTTTCATCATATTGAGTGCCTATGTCATATAATCCAAAACATATTGCTATTTTAACACCTTCTGATATTTGCTCAAAGTCCTCGCCTTCTGGTTTTTTTGCTGTTAGTGCCATTATTTCCCCTCCAATACCTCTAAGATTTTTACGGCAATATCCTTCGCCATGAGTCCCGAGAACTCAGGCCGAGGATCACAGTATTTCAAAAGCATATCTGCAACCGCTCGGACTTTATCATTATCATACCATTGACAGCGTAAACATTTATCTTCTGCACATTCCTGACCTAATTTCAGGTATGGATTCAGACATTTCTCATGTTTTATTGGCATTATTTCTCTCCTTTCTGTATTTTATCAAATGTTGCTTGAAAAACTGTTTTTAAAGGGCCGTCTGGTAATTTTTGCCAATCGTTCCCGCAGTCTATTAATTTTTGTTTGCACTTATTATCACAATGGAGTTTCTGATCTATCCCTTTTACCGAAAAAGTATGTACTAATTCATCAGGGTCAATCGGTAATATCCATTTCCCGCATACATCGCATTTAGCCCCGCTACTGGTTATCATTTCTTACCCCCTTGTTTGGTATTTGCCCCCGCCCCTGCGTAGGTAAAGGGCTTCGGGTCAAACGAGATCATGGTTGTCCCATCTCTCATCGGCATTAAGACAAACTTGCCCACTTTTTGATAACTCTTAGATGCGATACCGTAAACTATTTCCTTTTCAAACTCTTTTGTAGCTGTTTCTGTAGCATCGTTCTTTACTAAAACTATCAATCCGATAATTACAACTGCTAATAAAACTGCCCATATCCACTCTTTCATCCTTCACTCTCCTTTCTGAATTGTTCATAGCAAGCGTTAAAGTGTGCATCATACTCAAGCCTGTTCTCGAGCACCTTGTCGCATATTGGACATTTGTAAATGGAGTTACAGACTTCACAAGTACATTTGCTATATTTTACAGCGTGGTAGTTGTCCACTATACCCCCTTTCATTCGATACTGTCAAAGGTCTCTGAATCTCCGTATAGGTCATCCAGAGCCTTTTTTTGGATTACCAATAGTTCCCTGTCTATTTCCCTGCTGGACATCTCCCGAATCTCAAAGCCGAGATTCCTGAAGGTCTCAGCTAAGGAGTCCGAGAGGTTCCAAGCGTGAAGCTCGTTATTCCAGTAGATTGCCTTCATTTTTGATACTTTGCTTTAATAGCTTTAATGGTTTTAGGTGTATAGTAAAGATCAATTTCAACATTGTTTTCAATCAGTTCTTGAATACTAATATAGCCGATTTCTGTCTCATAACCGTTTAAACGTACTAATCCAAAGGCTTG
>JBDRHR010000173.1:0-48895 GCA_043816605.1 Nitrospirota bacterium | reverse complement strand
GACAAAGATTCTTCAGGCACTCAACATAACCCTGCCCAAGCAATTGTAGTTAGTAAAAAAAATCTGCCAATTCTTCATATCTTTTGTGTTTTCAAATAGTTAAAGGGTGTTTTATGTACGCGGATAGGAGGAAGCTCCGTTAAAGGATTTAGGATGATTAATCTTTTGAAAAATCATATAAAGCATTATAATCATTAAATTATTAGTATCTTACACATTTTGGGTGTCCGATTTTCCACCAATAACGGAGGAATTACCTAAAAAGATTTTTATTATGGTGGCTAAGCAAATTGTTCCCCACGCGTAATTGACCGATTACGAGAATTGGTAATGGGTCAGTTATCAGGGGGAGGAAGGGGTCCAGGATTCGAGGGTTCAAGGGTTCGAGTGTTTGTTTTTCCTTATTCCACTTGCCCCCTCAACCCCTCAACCCCTTGAATCCTGTTGATACATTTTTCCATATTCCCCCCGAAGACTGACCGATTACGAGAATTGCTGATTTTAAATTGACATAGCGGGAATTGTAAGTTATAATATAGATATGACTATTCTGGTAATCCATGATTTTTGTAGTATTGGTGGGGGAACTAATATATATCGGGGAAAACTATCTGAGTTATTAGGGAAAGAAGGTATTAAAACATTTGTCTTTACCTATGCTGCTGAAGAGGATAAAAAAACTTGCTATTGCTATCATTACTCAAGAGGAATAAAGTTTATCAGGCATATCAAGTATAATTATTTTAACCTGCCGCTGTTTATTGCCCTGAGGAGATGGATAAAAGAGGTAAAGCCGGATATTATTCATCTTCACCATAATTATATCTTTACCAATACAATTTTATTAGCCTGTTGGAATAAAGCCCCTGTTATTCAGACCGTTCATGATTATCGATTGCTTTGCCCTATTGCCGGCGGGATAAAAAAGAAAGGAGAAACTCCATGCGACCATAATGGATTTGGAAGATGGTGTTATTTTGAAGGTTGTCTATCCTGGTCAGCCTTTATACGGCAATTTATCCCCAAGAAAATTAATAAATACTTGCTAAAAAAGGCAGTAACCCTATTTATTACGCCAAGTATGTTTATGCGTGATGCCCTGAAAAATTATGGATTAAAGGCATTATTTATCCCCTTTGGCATAGATTATTCAAAACACCAGGTAATTCCATCGGATAACCAACAAAATAAAGTCCTTTTCATTGGCGACCTTTACCGCAGTAAAGGGGTGGATGTATTATTAAAGGCATTCTGTCGGGTGGCAGAGGTCATTCCAACGGCAGAATTGGGGATAGTCGGAGATGGGCCGGAGAGAGTGAAATTAGAAGATGAATGTCAGTCGCTCCATTTAGAGGGAAATGTTCACTTTTACGGTAGAATACCACATCAGAGGATAGGAGAATTTTACTCATGGGCTAATATGATTGTCTTACCGTCTGTTGTGCTTGAAAATAGCCCATTAAGTATTTACGAGGCAATGGGTTATACTAAGCCGGTAATTGCCGGTAGAATTGGTGGTATCCCGGAATTGGTATCTGATGGGGAAACAGGGCTTTTGTTTACCCCTGGAAATGCCGAAGAATTAAGTGAAAAGATATTAGAACTATTGACGAATAAAGAAAAGGCTGAAAATATGGGCTTGTCTGGAAGAAAAAGAGTTGAATTACAATTTAATCAACAACGGTTTCTACAAGAATATCTTGAAATATTTAATAAGTTAGTTAACGAGGCTAAAAATAGTTCTTGACAAAAATTCAAATTTGTAATATAATTTCTTTGTAATGACTGAAAAAATGGAAATGCCCAAAAGGCAAATTTCTATGAGTTAGTTCAGTCAGTAATTTAAAGAGGAGGTAACAAATAAAATGGTAAAAAGATGTTTAAACTGTATGATTTTAATGTTGGGGTGGATACTGATACCACTACAGTCAATAGCCGTAACTTATGATGCCGACCTGCTGATAATCTCACAAAATCAACCACCAGTGTTTATCCAATCTTTCTGTACAATGCCGCCACATCCTGACCTTGAGGAGAAACTTAAGCGAGAAGGAAAATGGGAAAAGTTTATTCGCGAATTTCCGGAAAGACCTGCAGGATTAGATACGCCTGAACCTGCTAAAGCACCGGTAACAGGAGTGAGAAAAGCAATTGTCCTGCTGGTGGATTTCTCGGATAAGGTAGCCACTACTGCCCAATATCAGTACACGAATCTTCTATTCTCTTTAGCCACATATCCGACCGGCAGTATGCGGGACTATTATAAAGAAGTCTCCTACAGTCAATTGGATGTTCAAGGCTCGGTAGTCGGCTGGGGGAGAGCACCGCAACTTTATAGCTACTATACTAATGGTAACTATGGTTTTGGCTCTTACCCTCATAATGCTCAACGATTGACCGAAGATACAGTGAACTTAGCTAATCCTTATGTTGATTTCGCTAATTATGACAATGATGGAGATACCTATGTAGATGCCTTGTTCATTGTCCATGCCGGACCCGGGGCTGAAGTAACAGGTAGTGTAAACGATATCTGGTCGCATGCATGGCAGACACATTCTGTAATGACTGTTGATGGAGTACATGTCTCTGGTTATTCTATGGAGCCGGAGGATGGGAAGATTGGTGTATTTTCACACGAATTGGGTCATGTCTTCGGTCTGCCGGATTTATATGACTATGGCTACGATTCTAAAGGAGTTGGCTATTGGAGTCTTATGGCAGGTGGTAGCTGGGGTGGTGGTGGCACAAAACCTGTCCATCCGGATGCCTGGTCAAAGATTGCCTTAGGTTGGGTAACACCTGTTGTCCCCACAATAAATCAGAATAATGTCTCATTCCCTAATGTAGAGGCAAACAAGGTTATCTATAAACTTTGGACAAATGGTTTGCCGGTAAACGAATATTTTCTGGCAGAAAATCGGCAAAAGGCAGGCTTTGATGTGTCATTACCAGGTGCCGGTCTGATGCTCTGGCATGTCGATGATAATATGCCAAATAATGATAATCAGTGGTATCCGGGACTTCCTCCGGCTAACCATTATAAGGTAGCCGTAGAACCGGCCGATGGGCTGTGGCAACTTGAACATAACACTAATAGTGGTGATACCGGTGACCCATTTCCAGGCTCAACCAATAATAAAGCCTTTACCGGTACCACTACCCCAAACTCTGATGCCTATCTTACCGGACCTACCGGTGTAGGAGTAACAAATATCAGCCCTTCAGCTGCGACAATGACAGCCAATATTCAAGTGGGGGTAGCGTTACCTTTACCTGATATCAAGGCAAATGGCTCTGATGGAACAATAACTACACCAGGGTCAGTATCAATTACCATTAAACTTGATCCATGGGGTTATGCAGGTCAAAATGCAGATTGGTGGCATGTCGCCGATACACCTTTTGGTTTGTATCGGTATAATGTAAGTGGAAACAACTGGGTGTCAGGTTCCAATGTTAGTTATCAAGGACATTTATTTAACCTGAGCCCATTTAACACCTTGAACACATCACTACCTTCGGGGACTTACACCTTCTACTTTGGCGTAGATATGGTTATGAATGGTGTGCTCGATTTTGGCAGTTTGTATTATGACCATGTTGTAGTCAAAGTGCCATAGAGTAGTGTGAATTTGAGCAGGTAATTTTGGAATGTGAGCTAATATCAAAAGAAGCGGATATATTTAAATCCGCTTCTTTTGTTTGAGTAGGAAAAGTTTATAAAGTTATAAAGTATAAAGTTTGTAAAGTTTTTACTTTCTACTTTATAACTTTATAACTTTATAAACTTTCTACTTTATAACTTTACAAACTAATCTATCAGACCTCAAGGTATTTAACGATGTTAAACAGGATACTTTCTAAACAAATAAAAGATTACCTAAAAACCTTTTCAAGACCTAAAAACCTGATTTTTTGTCCAAAACTTGTCGATAAACCCACGGGAGATAACATTCTGGTATTATCCCCTCATTTTGATGATGATGTCATCGGTTGCAGCGGCACACTGCATAAACATATCCTTGCCGGGGATAAGGTAACCATTGTCTATTTAACTGATGGCAGGGAAGGAGACCCATCCTTTGAGGATAAGGACTTATTAGAGCAGATAAGGAAACAGGAGGCAATTTCTGCGACTAAGATTTTAGGCATTGAGAACTTAATATTTTTGGACCAGCCTGAAACAAAACTAAAATCAAACAAGGATTTGCTCCATAGATTAGCCGGGATATTTAATCAGATAAAGCCTGATTTAGTTTATTTACCCTGGTTTCTGGATAATCATATTGACCATTTTGAATTAAACAGAATATTTTTAGATCTGTGTCAACATATTCCACTGAATTTCAATATCTGTGCCTACGAACTTTGGACACCACTAATCCCTAATATTGTTGTGGATATTGGTGATGTCCTCTCCAAAAAGGAGGAGGCACTTAAACAATACCAAACCCAAATTAAACAGGTGGACTATCTTAATACTACCTTAGCTCTTAATAAATATCGGTCGGCGACTAATTTACAGGGTAGAACTTATGTAGAAGCCTTTCTGGATTTGTCGGTGAAAGATTACATAAATTTAATGAAAAGAAGCAGGTGAGAAAGTGAGAACAGGAAAAAGATGAAAAGCCTATTAATAATTACCGAGATAGATTATAAAAAGGCACCTAATGACAGGGTGCAACATCTAATTAGATTTTTAGCTCAGAGGTTTGAAGATGTAACCGTAGTTTATAGAAAAAGAAATACTACTTCTTCTTTTAAAAATCTTTTTCTTCTGCAAACATCAATATTCCAGGAAAAGAATATCCGATTTATCGAAATAGACCCGCTATTAAATTACAGCATGGGACTTGTCGGAAGTTTTACAGGCTATAATTCTGGACAAAAGGCAAATAGCATTAAATCATTTTTTAAAAAGATATTCTGCTTTTTTACCTTCATCAAAGATGTCCTTCTTGTCGTTTCTCTGTGTCTAACCGTTCCTTTTAAGATTAAAACCAAATTTGATGTTTGTATCTATCAAAATCCATGGGAGGGGGTTATTGCCTTTTTATTGAAAAAATTGGGTAAGGTAAAATTTATAGTTTATGATAATATAGATTATCTTCCTGTATTGACAAAATTCCGAAAGGCTTACACCTCGTTGATAGATAAATATCTTTTAACCAAGGCGGATTTAATCATCTGTGTTAGTAAAAAGTTAGCTCAATTACGGAGAATTCAGACCTCAAAAGAGGTATTTATTGTTCCTAATGGGGTTAGTCATTCATTATTTAAACCTGCCCAGAAAAAGATTGAACACCCACCGACATTAATTTATACTGGTAATGTAACCTATTGGAGTGGATTAGATTTAGTAATTTTCGGACTACAGGATATTAAAAGGAAAATTCCTGATATAAGACTTCTGATTGTAGGAGAGTCGGCTCCTTTTAGTTACGGTGAAGGATTAAAAAAAATGACCGTTGACCTTGCTCTTGAAAAGAATGTTGTCTTTGTTGGAATAAAGAAGTATGCCGAGCTACCGGAATATCTTCGGGAGGCAGATATAGGTTTAGCCTTTTTCCAACCTGTGGCTTTGAGGCAATATGCCTTTCCACTTAAGGTTGTAGAATATATCTCGGCTGGCTTAGTAGTAATTGGTACAAAAGGTAGTGAAACAGAAGATATTATTATAGAATATAAATGTGGCAAAGCTATTGAATTTACAAAGGAGGCATTTATTGAGGCTGTGTGTTCATTATTCACTGATAAGGCTCAATATGAGTATTTTTCATCAAATGCAAAAAAGTATAGTGTTCAGTTTGATTGGGATAATGTTCTTGAGGGGGAATATTCATTAATTAAAAAATTATTTTAATAAAGCCAAAGGAGTAAAGAAATATTTTACATAAATCTTACTCCTTCATCCTCAAATCTTAGCTGTCATTCTTCGTTTGTTTATTTCAATCCACGCTCCCGCACGGGGAGCGACTTCACACGATTCCTCTTTCTAACTATTACCGGTTCAACTTACGCTTTTTTAACATTCTTTGCTCTTGGACCTCTTTTACCTGCTTCCACATCAAATTCTACCACATCACCATCATTTAGCTCTTTTCCCTGCACATCCATTTCGTTCACATAGCAATCTTTGTCGCTATCATCCGGCTTTATAAACCCAAAACCTTTACTTTTGTCAAAAAACTTGACTGTTCCTTTTGCCATATCTAACTTAAAACCTCCTTGTTAGATTTTTTTGTAAGTATTCACTAGTTCGTATTATTTGTAGTAACTGTATTTATGAAATTATCCTCATAAAACGAGCTACTGCAAGCACGATACCTGAACACTTACGATTTTTAAATAGGATTATATCTAAACCATTTATATGAAATGGAAACTCTTTGAAAAGAAGGTCCAGGAAGGATACTTACTTTAAACAAAAGAGGCAGTTTTCATTCTTATAAAGCGGATTATTTACACCCTATTATTATACTTATAAATAATAGCATATAAACTCTAATTTGTCAAGAAATATTTTTAAAAAATTTTGCGTTCCGGCATAAAAAGTGCTCAATCTGTAATTACTTTATTTGTAACTACACAGCCACTAAGTCACCAAGACACTAAGACTAAGATAGAAACACGAAATCCCGAAAGGAGGTAGCACCTCTGGCAGATGAAATTCTGAAAAAATATTTAGTTTTCTTAACTTTCGTTCTTCAGGGGTTTCGTGATTGAGTATCTGCATCCATAATTATTCCTTTGTGTCTTAGTGTCTTCGTGGCTGAATAGTTATCTTTATTTTATATTAAGATTAATCCAGATTTCGGTATCTTTACCATGGCGAATAGAAAGTTTTGAATTCCAACAATGGAGGTCTTGTTCAATCGTTAAACCGCTTTCTTTTATTCGGTGATTCTGGACATCATAATACACCGAAACTCGAAGATAAGTTTTAGGTGAAATGGGATAGGCAATATAATTAGAAACATCCAAAATATCCTTTGCCATAGGTGCTACCTCTACCAGAGGTGTTACCTCTTTGTCGGTAAATGCCCTCCGATAAAGTCCACTTCCCCCATATTGCCATTTATCTTTCTTTAAATCAAAGTAAGTTTCTACCTCTTCTATTTCAGAGTATTTGAAGCTATAGGTAGTCCTTAAGGAGGTAGTTAATTTATCCGATAAGGATAGGTTTAATTCACCTACTAATGGAAGAAGTCTTTCGCGGTTAATTTTCAGGGTTTTGTATTTTTGCCGGCAAAGGTCAATCCCTGTGGTAATCTCTCCTCGCATCCTCCTGTTCATCCACAGATAAAGATTGGAGGTAAGTGCGTTTGTCTCTATTCCATAGTATTCGTCGGTCTTAAACTTTTTTTTAAAATTATGATTCAGGTTGATTTCTAAGTATTTACCAATTCTATTCTTTAGATTTAAACTCGTATTTAGTGCGACGGTCGGTTTTTCTTTTTCTTTAAATACTCCTGAAAGCCCGGCTTTAGGTGAGAAAACTATCTTGTCTGACAAAAATTTTGCCTTTGTTAAAAAATTAATCCCAACATCTCCCTTAAGATAATGTGTATTGGTGTTAGAGCCAAATTGATTTGCCACCTTAATATTTAAATTCGAGTAAATGTTATTTTTTGGGGTTGACTTAGTCCCCTTCTGGGAGGGGTGGGTTGTAGTTTGGAGGGTTAATTCAGGCAAAAGGGTAGTTTCTTTTTTAAAATCTTGCGACACATTATCCCAAAGGTCTATTCTTTCCCCTACTAATCTAATTGTATGATTTAGATAGGTTTTAGTCAGGGCAAGATAATTTTTTAATTCCAAGGTTCCTGCCCCACATCTTTCTTCCCGAAGGTAGTCACGGGTAACATTGTTATCACTTAAAAGTTGGAGATGTAAAATCCCGGTTATATCTTTAAATTTTTGGAGCTGTTTCGTCTCCAGTTCCCACCGCTTTGTCCCCTTAACATCATCGCGTTTTTTACGCTCATTAATATAATAAAAATAAGAATTCCCTTGTGAAATACTATCTTTCCTATACCTATGTTCTATTCCCTGCCCAAATCCTTGTTTTTCAAGGAAATTCAGATGTAATGAGCCGATAGACTCTGGGGTAAAGGGATATTCATAAATAATGCCTAAAGAATTTCCTTTTACCTTACTTTTACCTGGTTGGACAATCACCTTGGCTTTTTTTTCTTTCAAAGACCTTGAGAGCGAAGGTATATAAAATAATGGGATTTTCCCAACCCTAAAAGTGAGATTCTTTGCCATTATCTTATCATTCGGGCAGACTATAATTTTAGGGGTAGTTAGACAATAATGTGGTTTTGGCAAATTGCATGTACTGAACGAAGCATCTGTAAAGGTAATAGTTCCAGGCTCAAACAAAGCCTCCTTCCCCTTACAATAATAAGGTTGGACAAAAATATTTGGGGCTAACATTTTTCCCTGTTTTGTTTCCAAATTGTATTGGACTTCCTTACTTTCAATTTTAGTGCCTTGCTCATTTACCAAACCTACTCCTGACCCCTCCCAGGAGGGGAATAGCCCCCCATTACCTCTGGCTAAAAGTTCATTCCGGGTTAGATTTAATTGGATCCAATCTGCCTCTAACCGCATCTTGCCGGAATTTAATTTCACTTCACCCCAAAGGGTAACGATTTCTTCACCGGCTATTTTTAGATATTCTGCATGCTCTGCATGTTCAAGGATTACCTCTTCTTGAGCAGATAAACTTACGCCGGGTATTATTAATAAATTAAAGAACAGAAATAATCTTTTCATAACAGTTATTATACGGTTTTATAGACGAGTTGTCAATTTATTTTAATAATTTGTGTGCATTCGTAAAATTCGTGTCATTCGTGGTAAAATTTTCCTTGACAGAAACATACCTTTTGCCGTATAATATACATAGTAATTAAATGAAAAGGGGGGTAACGATGAAGATTGGTGTTTTGACCGGTGGTGGAGATTGTCCTGGACTTAATCCGGCAATTAGAGGGATAGTTTTGCGGGCAATGGATTTTGGCTATGAGGTTGTTGGAATTCAAGATGGCTGGAAAGGATTGGTCAACGGAGAGATACAACCGCTTGGTTTGAAAGATGTAGAGGAAATAATTTCACAAGGTGGAACTATACTTGGAACTTCAAGAACTAATCCATTTAAAAAAGAAGGGGATAAGGAAAAGGTATTAGAGAATATTAAAAAATTAGGGTTAGATGCCATTATTGCCATTGGTGGTGAGGATACCCTTGGGGTGGCAGAGAAATTTTATCAATTAGGGGTAAAAATCGTTGGAGTCCCAAAGACTATGGATAATGACCTCTCGTGTACTGATTATACCTTTGGTTTTGATAGTGCGGTGACTGTAGCGGTTGATGCTTTAGAGCGACTGCGAGATACGGCTAAGTCCCACAGAAGAATCATGATTTTAGAGGTAATGGGCAGGTATGCAGGTTGGGTGTCATTATTCACCGGTATTGCCGGTGGGGCCGACTGGATATTGATTCCAGAGATTACGGTTGATTTAGATAAGATGTGCGAGCATTTAAAAAAATCACGCCAGCGAGGAAAACTTTATGGATTAATCGTTACCTCTGAGGCGGTGGAACTACCCGGGATAAGCGAAGAAGAGCAGGAAAAGGATGCCTTTGGTCATGTGATTCTCAAAGAAAAAGGGGTAGGAGAAAAATTAGCCGATGAGATTAATAAAAGAACCGGGATTGAGACAAGAGCCGCCGTAATTGGACACATTCAACGAGGAGGAGCACCAACGGTTTTTGACCGCATCTTAGGTATCAGGGTAGGAATAAAGGCGGTAGAGTTAATTGCCAACCGGGAATTCGGGCAAATGGCTTGTTTGAAGGGAAATGAGGTAGAAGGTGCTTCTTTAAAAGAGGCAACTGCCCAGCTTAAAATGGTCTCTGAGCAATGGTGTAAATTAGCTCAGACGCTGTTTAAATAATGGAGTTTAGACTTTAGCCTTTCATTGCAACGGGTGAAACCCTAAAGGGTGAATTCCAGGTAATATAACCATATAGTTTAAATTGACCTTTGTGATACTTTGTGTCTTCGTGACTTTGTGGCATAGCTATTTTATGTTTGGAGGTGAAAACTTGAGATTAAAAAAGGGTTTAATCGCAGGATTTTTTGCAGGCATAGTAAGGGTAATCTTAAATTTATTAAAATATAAGATGTTTAAAGATTATTATATTCTCCCTTCTTCATCTGGACATCAATTAGATGGAAACCCAACGCGATGGTTAGTTCAAACAGGAATTACAGATTTAATTGTAGGCATACTTTTTGGTCTGCTTTATGGGTTGTTAGTTAATTCCTTGCCGGGGAAGGGATTAAAAAAAGGACTTGGATATGGATTTGTTATCTGGATTATTAGTGAATGGCCAAGCCTGCTTATAGCCTGTATGACCGGGATGATAGACTGGATTTTAATTGTATTGTGGGGAATAGGTGGGTTAATAACCAGTTTGGTGATTGGGGTAGGAATAGTATTTATTTATGATGCGGTATTAAAAAAGGAAAATCCGAAACACGAAATACGAAATACGAAACAATGAGAGAAAATACAAAATTCGAAACAAGAGAAAAAATTATTTCGGATTTCGATATTCGGATTTCGAATTTTCCTTAAAAAGGGGGTAAAGAATGAAAAGAATAATTATTTTAGGCATAGGATTTAATATAATCCTTTTGTTTGCAAGCACAAGTTATGCCTGTTTGGGTGCCCGACCTCTGTCTATGGGCGGGGCATTTGTCGCCGTAGCCGATGATGTCCATTCCTGTTATTGGAATCCTGCGGGGATGGGGAATATTAAGGGTGTAGAGTTGACTGGTATGCGAACGATGAATAACCGGGATGTGTTTAACTATCAGGAATGGTTAGCCGGGGCAGTTGAGGTGGGTGAAAATAGTGGGCTTGGTGGAAGTTATGTTCATTCAATAGATTGGACCTATGAAACAGAACTCACTACCGGTCGAAATTATGTGTTTGATAGTGATTGGAAAGTACTCTCTATTGGTGGCTATGGACAAGGGATATTTAAAAATACCGCCTTTGGAGTTAATGTTCGTAATATCACTTATTCCCTTATGACTGCTTCAGGCACAGGCGCTTCGACTTTTGGCGGTGGTGCTGATTTTAAAAAGGCAGGATACGAAACAGATGCGGTTGGATACGATATTGGCATTTTGCACAATTTCGATGAACACTTTACCATAGGAATTTTGATTCAGGATGTGAATAAACCCGAAATAGACTTTTCCAATTCACCACTAAAGCAAAAATATAAATATGTTCGTAATTTTAGACCAGGGGTAGCCTGGAAGCCGGATGATAAGACTATTTTTGCGGTTGATTTGTATGATGCTACCTTAGATAATATATACGATGATGATGTGGAAGGGCAAAGTGGAGTTCGTATAGGCTTTGAGCGATGGGTAACCCCTGTATTTGCAATCAGAGCCGGGCTTTATGGACAAGGCTTTCATACAATTGGTTTTGGGCTAAAAGGGAGTCCACAATTTACAAAAGTAGAAATCTCCGGTATGAGCGAGCAACCCTCTAAAGTAGAATTTCAATTAGACTATGGGTTGTTGGATGATGGGGCGGGGACACATTTACTTTCTTTCGGTGCTAAATTTTAAAGGGGAGAATAGAACCCTTGGTAAAAATAAGTGTATATTAGGGTAAAATTGAGGCAAAAGCAAAGAAGTGGGTGAATCAAATTTTTTAGTATATTTAACTTCTGATGATAGAATTAGACATTATCACTTCAGCGTTAAGGGGAAGGTAATAGAGTTTGTTGTTCAATATGAAGTTTTCATCCATGGTAAATGGCATCCTGTTATGAGGTATGATACTGCCCATGGGTTTGCCCATCTGGACAGAATACATCCTGATGGAGCAGTAGAAAAGGTGCCCTTCCTTTATGGGGACTACAATGAGGTATTAAATTTTGCCCAGTATGACATTAAGTCAAACTGGGAGTGGTATCGTGAAAGATATGAAAAAGAGATGGAAAAATGAATAAAAAGGAATTGTTTGAGAAAAATTTAGTATTGACGACAGAATTTAGCAGGTATATTTTGGAACATCCTGAAGTTACGAAGTGTATACCTAAAGAGGCAATAATTGTAATTCTGCCTGAGTATGACCAGAAATTGGCAGAAGAAAATCTTAAAATGGCAAGAGCAAGGAGAGAGAAAAATCAACCAATGGTGTTTGTGAGGGTAAAAAGGCTTGCTCCAGCAAGAAAGTCCAGATTAGTTAAACCTATAGTAGAACTGATGACTGCTTAAAAAACACGGCTAACAAAAGAAAAAATGTTGTAAAACTTCATATAACAATTAGATGACAATTACTTGATGGGGGATGATATGAAAAAACTTATAATATTGGTAATAGGAATTGCTTTAGTAATACTCGAGCAAAGAGTGGGGTTTAGTTACTTTGGTCCAGGGGTAGGTGCCAGGGCTTTAGGCATGGGTGGAGCATTCGTTTCCGTAGCTGAAGGAATTGATGCTTGCTATTGGAATCCTGCGGGATTAGGGAATATGAAAGAGTCAGAGGTTACCATTATGCGGACAATGAATAATCGGGATATTATGGAGTATCAAGAGTGGCTTGCGGCTGGAACTAAAATAGGCGATTCTGGAGGAATAGGGGTAAATTATGTTCACTTTAAAAATGCCTTTCAATGGGTGGAAAAGAAAACAGATAACTTTGCTCCTTATGCCATTGATGATGAATGGGTTGGATTGGCTATGGGAGGTTATGGAGGAGGACAGTTTAAAAATCTGGCTTTAGGCGTTAATCTGCGAAATAGAAGTTCATCCCTTTTGAAAGGAACAGAGACGGCTTTTAAATGGTCTGAATGTGAATCAACAGGGTATACGGCGAATTTTATAGAGTATGATGTAGGCATTTTGTATCATATTAATAATGAGGTTTCCCTCGGACTTATAATCCAGAATTTTAATGAGACGGTTGTAAAATACGGGGAAGATTCTCCTATTTGTGAATTTGTATGGGAAAAAATTATTACACCAGGCGTTGCCTGGAGACCGGATGAAAAGACTATCTTTGCCATAGAGTGTTATAACTATAAATTGGAGGATGTATATACTACAAAGATAGGTAAGGGACAAAGTAAGGTTAAGGTGGGTTTTGAACGCTGGTGTACGGATAATATGGCGGTTAGGGCTGGACTTTTAAGTAAAGACTATCATACCATAGGATTTGGAATTAGGGAAGTAGAGTTAAAAAAACTTTTCCCTGGTGTCCAATATGATATAGATTATGCCTTATTAGATGGTTCTGGAGTGGGAACTCATTTCCTTTCCTGCACAGCGAAATTTTAGGTAGAATTAACCACGGAGGCACAGAGACACGGAGGAAAACAGAAATATTAAATTTTAAAATCTTTAACTTATCTTTCTTCTCTGTTTCTCCGTGTCTCTATGGTGAATGAATCTATAGGCGGGATGGCAGAGTGGACGATTGCGGCGGTCTTGAAAACCGTTAACGGGGTAACTCGTTCGTGGGTTCAAATCCTACTCCCGCCGCCAGAATAAGTTAAAAGTGGAAAGTAGAAAGTGAAGAAATTTTACTTCTCACTTTCAACTTTCAACTTTTAACTTTTAACTTAATATTCGGAGAGGTGCCAGAGTGGTCGATCGGGGCTGCCTGCTAAGCAGTTGTGGGGTGTATAACTCTACCCTGGGTTCAAATCCCAGCCTCTCCGCCAAATATTTTCTTGATGGAGTAATGGGAACAATAAACTCGGGATAGTTCACTTTTGTTTGAAAGGTTGCTTTGCTTGAGTGGAAATGGCAGAGCAAATTCTGCTACGACAATCTACCCGGAAGAAATCATAGGAAATCAAAGGTAAAAGGAGATTTTTTTTGGGGAAAAAGAGTTTAGAAATTAAATTTTTACTTTCTAAAAAAGCAGGCAAGGCGATTAAAGATTATGATATGATTCAGGATGGGGATAGGATTATCGTTGCTGTCTCTGGTGGTAAAGATAGCCTGACTTTACTTGAATTATTGAGAGACAGGCAACGATATGCACCGATTAAGTTTGAGATTATCCCTGTTCATATTAAAACAGACTTCCAAAATATAGATGTAGAGAGATTAGAGCGGTATTTTAAAGAAAACAACTATGAATATCACATTAAGCCTTTAAATTTATTACAAGGCAATGATAAAATAAAGTGTTTTTATTGTGCCTTTAGCCGTAAAAGAATACTTTTTGATTTAGCGACAGAGATTGGTGCTAATAAAATAGCCGTTGCCCATCATAAGGATGACATACTTGAGACCTTCTTTCTGAATCTTATATTTCATAGTGAAATTGGCACTATGACACCTGTGGAGAAATTTTTTGGTGGAAGAACCTGGATTATAAGACCTTTGATGTATATAGAGGAAAAAGACCTTGAAAAATTTGCAAATGGGTATAATTTACCCGTATTATATTTTGATTGCCCATACCAGGGTGGGAAAAGAAAATTTATGAAAAACTTACTAACAATGCTTGAAAAAGAATGCGATCCTCATACTAAAGCAAGTATCTTTAATGCCCTGAAACGGGTTAGGAAGGATTATCTTTTATAATCATTTAGTCAGTCAAAAACTTTGTAGTGTGAATAACTGTAAACTGTAAAATGGATAATGAAAAATTTAAAAGTTAGTTCAGTAATACCATCAGCTTTCATCTATACCCTCTCATTCTCTCATTTTACATTTTTCATTTTACAATACCCATTTTACAATTTTTTATTATCTGTTTTGCAGTGACCTGAATGATTGCCTACACCAACCCCTTACCCGTAGTAGCCATACTCAAGGTACCATATTTTACCCCTCTTGTCGATTTCATTTGATGAGCCAGCTTTTCAACCTCTTTGGGTTTTCCTTTCACTACTACTACCTCCAAACAATTATCATGGTCAAGATGGATATGTTGGGTAGAAATAATTAGCTGGTAGAAATCATGTTGAATATCGGTGAGCATATTTACGAGTTCTCTTTGATGATGGTCATAGACTAATGTAATTACGCCGGCAACCTCTTCTCCTTTTACCCATTCCTCTTTAACTAAGTTTTCCCGAATCAAATCACGAATAGCCTCTGAACGGTTAGAGTAATTCTGTGAATGGATAAGTTTATCAAACCATTCAAGTAATTTTTTATCAAGTGATACCCCAAACCGAACTAACTCAGCCATTTAAATCACCTCTATTTAAGTAAGCGTTATGGAAGTAGGGGTTAAGGGATTAGGGTTAAGGGGAAATTCTTCACTCTCAACTCTCAACCCTCAATTCTTAACTTTCAACTTTCAACTTTCAACTTTTAACTTTTAACTTTTAACTTTTATAATAGTAATACAATGTTTTAAAAAAGTCAAGTAAAAAGTAAATGGGAAGTGAGAAAATTACTTTCTGTTTCCATCTAATTATAAAATTTTAGTTGCAATTTTTTAATATTTATGGTATATTATAATTTACGGCGAGTCCCCATCGACTAGTGGCCCAGGTCACCACCCTTTCACGGTGGCAGCGGGGGTTCGAATCCCCCTGGGGACGCCAGCTTTTATTTTGTAACTATTTACCCAAATGAAGTGCAAGGTAAATGGTAATTGGTGATTCGGTAATTGGTAAGAACCGATTATTGCATTTTCCTTACCTGACAACCGATTACCTGAATTCCATTGGAGGTGATAGCGACGGGAATGACACATGTAACGGCTGAAGTAGTCAATCTAAGATATCCAGAAAAACGTTGGGAAGGATTATTTCTTGTGGATACCGGTTCTATTGACTGTATGGCTCCAGGGAGGTATTTGCGAGAGATTGGGATTGAACCCAGTGGAAAACGCACCTATGAATTAGCTGATGGAACAGAGATAAGGATGGATATTGCTGCTGTCCAAATAGAATTTATGGGCGAGATAATTGGTGCAACCATAATCTTTGGCAAAGATGATGTGGAACCTATCCTGGGTGTAATCGCCCTTGAGTCTGTTGGGATTGAGGTTGACCCGCAAAATCAACGATTAAAACGTCTACCGGCTGTTCGGTTAAAGACCATGGAGGTTAAAAATAAATGATTAAGATTAAACGGGCTCTAATAAGCGTAGCAGATAAACAAGGATTACTTAATCTGGCTAATTATTTAGACCAGATGGGGGTAGAGATTATTTCTACGGGAGGGACGGCTAATGCCTTGAAAGAAGCCGGCATATCGGTTATTCCCGTATCTGAGGTAACTAACTTCCCGGAGATGTTGGATGGAAGGGTAAAAACACTTCATCCGAACATTTTAGCTGGAATTTTAGCCCAACGGATTCCGGAACATCTCCAACAACTGGAAGTTCATAAGATTGAACCCATTGACCTCGTCATTATTAATCTTTATCCTTTTGCAAAAACTATTGCTAAACCTGATGTTACGCTGGAGGAGGCAATTGAAAATATTGACATAGGTGGTCCTACCATGCTTCGTGCCGCGGCTAAAAATTATAAATATGTCGGCGTGGTAGTTTCCCCTGCAAGATATGAAGAACTACTTATGGAACTTAAGAAAAATGACGGCTGTTTATCCGTAGAATTTAGTTATAAATTAGCCTGTGAGGTGTTTGCCCATACGGCTCAATATGACTCTATTATCCATCAATATTTAGAAAAAGACCCTTTTCCCGCAAATTTAAATTTAAATTATGAAAAGATATTCTCATTACGATATGGGGAAAATCCTCATCAACAGGCAGGCTTTTATAAGGACACTCAAGTTACTGTCCCCGGGATTGGTAATGCAAAACAATTACACGGCAAAGAACTTTCTTACAATAATATCTTAGACCTTGATGCTGCTTTAGCCTTGGCAAGGGAATTTGAGGAGGATTCCGCCTGTGCCATCATTAAACATAACAATCCTTGTGGAGTAGCTACTGGAGAAAATCAATTGACTGCCTATAAACTTGCTTATGAAACAGACCCTACCTCTGCCTTTGGAGGGATAATCGGTTTTAATCAGCAGGTAGAAAAATCTACGGCAGAAGAAATAGTCAAGACATTCATTGAGGCTATTATTGCCCCCGGGTTTAGTCAGGAGGCACTTGAAATTCTTAAAACAAAAAAAGACTTGAGACTTTTGGAAGTAGCTGCCTGGCAAAATTATTCACCAACTGCTCAGACACCACTTGCAACGCAACAAGTTGCTCTAAGAACCGTAGGAGGTGGTGGATTACTTGTCCAGGATAGTGATGTCCAAAAGATTACCCCTCAAAACCTCAAGATAGTTACTAAAAGACAACCTTCTCCACAGGAGATGAAGGCAATGCTTTTTGGGTGGAAGGTAGCAAAACATGTCAAATCTAATGCCATTGTTCTGGCAAAAGAAAACAGAACTATTAGTATTGGTGCCGGGCAAACCTCACGGGTGGATTCAGTTAAGATTGCTATTAATAAGGCAGGAGCAGGAGCTAATGCCTTTGGTACAATAATGGCTTCAGACGCCTTCTTCCCATTTAGAGATGGAATTGACCTGGCGGATAAAGTCGGAGTCAGGGCAGTAATTCAACCCGGCGGCTCTATTAGAGACGATGAAGTAATCAATGCTGCTGATGAATACGCTATGACGATGATTTTCACAGGGATTAGGCATTTTAAACATTAAAATCAGGTAAGTGTATTACCTGCTAAGATATAGGGTAAAAGTGGGCACGGGAGAAAATCTCAGGTGTGTCTCACAAAATTAGAGGAGAAAATTTATTCTCCTACTAAAAACTTTTAAAATCAGGTAAGCATATTACCTGCTTAGAATATAAGGTGAAAGTGGGCAAGAGAGAAAATCTCAGAAGTGTCTCACAAAATCAGAAAAGAGAATTTATTCGCTGCTAAAAATTTAAAAAGGAGTGTGGTAAAAAATGTTTAAAAAAGTAAGTGTTATTTTAGGGGTAGTAGCTTTAGGGTGGTTTATGGCAGTATCAAGGGTTAATGCGTCTATACCTCCTGCTCATATAGATATATCTACTAATCAGGCAAGTTATAACATAGGGGATACCTTAATAGAAGGTGTCCATCTTTGGAATAACACCAACCAAACTCAGGTTGTGGATATAAAGAATTGGGTAGAATGTCCTGCACCCGGTGGGTTAATTTCAATTTATAATCTACCGGCGTTTCAATTACCCGCAAATTTTAACTTTCAAGGAAATATATTCCAGTACACATTTGGGGGAGTTGAACCACAGGGTAATTACAAGCTGGGAGCAAGATTATTAAATAATATTACCGGGGATAATTTAAGTGAGGATTTTGTACCCTTTACCTTTGGTACTATGGCTAAGAAAGAATGGACATATTTAGTTTATATTGCGGCTGATAATGACTTAGAGGATGCAGGGATTGAAGATTTCCTTGAAATGGCGCAGGTTGGCTCAAGCGATAATGTAAATATAGTCGTTCAATTTGACCGCATTCCAGGATATGATTCTCAGTATGGGAATTGGACTTCTACCAAGAGATTTCATATTCAACAGGATATGACACCTACACCGGCAAATGCCTTAGCGGATATAGGTGAGGCAGATATGGGAGATGACCAAACCTTAAAGGATTTTGTTGAATGGGCAATGATAAATTATCCGGCGAATAAATATGCCTTAGTCCTTTGGAATCACGGAGGCGGCATACTTAAAAAATTAGGGCAGGAACAGGCTATAAAAACTGTCTGCATAGATGTAACAAATAACAGTTATTTACACTATGATGAGGTAGAAACTGCCTTGTCCGGAAAGATGATGAATCTTTTAGGTTATGATGCCTGCTTGATGGGGATGATTGAGGTGGCTTATGAAACAAAGGCTTCGTCAGAGGTACTGGCGGCATCTCAAGAAGTAGAACCATGGGATGGTTGGCCTTATGATACGATTCTAACAGATTTAGTGAATAATCCAGGTATGGACGCTACCTTTTTAGGCTCAATTACGGTTAAACATTACATTGATTCTTATCTTGGGGTGGAGCCGTTTGTAACATTCTCTGCGGTAAATACTACCTTAGCCCTTGATAATTTAGCTACCGCCGTAAGTAATTTTGCTATGGCTATGATAGCCTGTGGAGAATGGGCTAATATTAAAGCGGCACGATTAGCAACAGAGGATGTGGGTTATCCTGACCTGTATGATTTTGGCGAGGAAATTTACAATAGAGTTACAAGTCCGGTAGTTAAATCTGCGGTTCTTGCCCTTGGCAATGCTATTAATAATGATGTAATTGCCGAGGCTCATTATTCAGGACATCCAGGGGCCCATGGGATTTCCATATATTTTCCAACAACCGGTTCTTCTCCTGACTATGCCAATACTAACTTTGCTGTCGATACTCAATGGAATGAGTTTTTAAATGCGTATGATGTACATACTAAATAAGTTATGATTATTGCGGTTTTTAATGTAGCCAAGGTCGAGATATCCGTGTCTGTGATTTAAAAAAGGCAAGGATAGAAAAAGCTACAAGAGAATGGTGTAATTAGTTTTATTTAAAACAAAGATAATTACACCTAAATTTTATAAATGAAAGGAGGTGAAAAAAGATGAAAAAACTAAGAAACCTTTTAGTAACAATGTTTGTCCTTTCAGTGATAGTAACACCTATATCTGCATGGGCGTTCGATAATCTCTGCTGGAACATCAACGGGTGGTACATAAAGGTAGCAGCAACACCTGCCGGAGTTTATGGAGGAGCTCAGATGTACACATTGAATGGAAAGGGTCCGTCTGGTCCTGTAAGTGGGACGGCTATTGTGCCTCTATCAGGAGGAACTATAACCGTTAGCGTTCAATTACTCCAAGCCTCTCCTATTGCCTATGCTGTGATGCATCAGGCAACGCTTAATTCAACCACTCTTTGTGGAACAGGAAATTGGCGTTGGTTTGACAGTTCAAATCAAGGTACCTCAATTTGGACATGGACAACACCACCACCACTCAGCCCAGCTAAAGGTGAAGAAACTGAAGGAGACCTTGTATCTGCAGGACGAAAGTAATTTTTTCTCTTTTTAGGAGAAAACAGGGAGGAATTGGGAATTTGAAGGTTTAACCCTCAAATTTCTCTACTCCCATTTCATCCAGACAGGATAAGGTAAGTTGAAGAAGGGGCAAGTCCTCTTTTGAAAAAAAGGGGGCTTGCCCAAAATTACCCAAATCCTATTTTTATCTTACAGGATAGGTTTTTCCTCTTGAAATGTGCTATTTCGCTACTGCCTCAAAGAATATAAAAAAAGTAAAAAAGAGGTGAATTATCATGGGTTATATACATGCAGAAATAAATCTAAAAAATCCTCGTCTACCCGAGCTCAAACTTATCACAGTGAAGGCAATGGTTGATACGGGAGCTTTGACTCTTTGTATACCGAAGCATATTGCTCTTCAACTTAAATTGGAAACTAATAATCAGCGTGAAGTAACGACAGCCGATAGCCGAAAACAAATGGTTCCTTATGTTGGTCCCATCGAGATACTCTTTGAAAACAGAAATTGCTTTGTTGGGGCATTAGTCCTTGGTGATGAAGTACTCCTTGGTGCGGTTCCAATGGAGGATATGGATTTGATTATATCCCCTTCACATAGAAAAATTATAGTTAATCCAGATAGTCCAAATTTTCCTCATGCTTTGGTAAAATTAGGTGGATAGGCTGTAGGCAGTTAGGCTGTAGGTTACAAAAAGGGAATTTGTGTGCAAGTTTTTACGACATACTATAATTTCCTTCTACATCTTTCCTCCTACAGCCTACAGCCTAAACAACCCACAAAAGGATGTTTAAAAAATGGAAGAAATCAGTGAATTACTTGAAATTAGACGACAAAAAATAGAGTTTTGGAAAAACAAGGGGATTTTGCCTTTTGGACAAAAATATGAGGTAACCCATACAAGCCGGCAAATTATTGATGGATTCAAAGAAAATAGTGAAGAAAAGGTAAGCAGTGCCGGCAGATTGATGGCTATTCGAGAACATGGTAAGAGTATTTTTGCCACTATTAAAGACAGAAAAGGTAAGATTCAAATATATGCCAGAAAGGACATTCTGGGAGATGATGGTTTTAGCCTGTTTAAAGAGCTTGATATGGGCGATTTTATCGGTGTCCAGGGTAAGGTATTTAAAACCCACATGGGTGAAATAACAATCTTAGTTGAAGGGTTCACCCTTTTATCTAAATCATTAAGACCTTTGCCCAAGGAATGGTATGGATTAAAGGATACTGAATTACGGTATCGACAAAGATATGTGGATTTGTTGGTCAATGATGAGGTTAAAAATTTATTCATTACCCGTAGTAAAATTATTAAGTTACTAAAGGAATTCCTTGATAAGCAGGATTTTTTAGAGGTAGAAACCCCAATGATGCAATCTATTGCGGGTGGTGCCATTGCCAAACCTTTTATTACCCACCATAATGCCCTTGGGATTGACCTTTACCTGCGAATTGCCCCGGAACTTTACCTTAAAAGGCTCGTCGTCGGGGGATTAGAGCGTGTTTATGAACTAAACCGCAATTTTAGAAATGAGGGTATCTCCACCCGTCATAATCCCGAATTTACGATGTTAGAGGTTTATCAGGCTTATGCAGATTATACAGATATGATGCGGCTGACCGAAGAGCTTCTGGCGTCTGTTGTGCAAAACCTATTTGGTAGTCTGAAGTTCACCTATCAGGATAAAGAAATAGACTTTACTCCCCCATGGCAAAGGATTACGGTTTATGAGGCAATTTCAAAATATACCGGTGTTGAAGTAACCAAATTGGAGGATGTCCGGAAGATAATTGATGATAAAGAAAAATCCGTAAGCGAAATATTGAATGAGATTTTAGATAAGCAAGTTGAGCCAAATTTAATCCAGCCAACCTTTATGATAGATTACCCAACGGTGCTTTCACCGTTAGCCAGGCAAAAACAAGATAACCCGGAATTAGTCGAACGGTTTGAGTTTTTTATTGGTGGACAGGAACTTGGCAATGCCTACTCCGAGCTAAATGACCCTATTGAACAAAAAAAACGATTCTACGAGCAAAACCCAGACAAAGAGGCTTGCCTCGTTATAGATGAGGATTATATTGAGGCGTTAGAATATGGGTTGCCGCCTTGTGGTGGTTTAGGGATAGGAATAGACAGATTGGTGATGGCGTTGACTAATTCTACCTCTATTCGGGAGGTAGTGTTATTTCCTCAGTTACGACCGAAATAGACAAATGAAGGGTAACACTTTAGCCATCTGAAAAACATAATTCTTTTTACCACCAAGACACAAAGGCACAAAGATTAACTAAGAAACTCTTCCCAACCCACCAAATACAAAAGGTTAAAGATATTTTGAATCCTGGATGTATGAATATAATGTCAATTTTGGTAATCGGTCAGTTATGCGTGGGGAATTTTATTATTTAAAGGATATGTAGTAATCGAATTAAACGAATTTAATTGCCTTTCGTTTAATTCGATTAATTCGATTACTATTTACAGAATGAATTAATCCACCAATGTCTGAGAAGGTGTGAAAAATTGAAATTAGGGTAAAATAAAGTTTGTAAGTTCAGTATTTGCAGGCAGAAATTTTTTAAATATCGTTGAAAAATCGATTTTTTCACACCTTCTGACCCATTACACATTTTTTAATTTTTGATTTGACTTTATTAGAAAATTGTAGTATAGTAATATAAAGTAGGCTTTTGGGTATCAGATTATAGAACTTATGAGTCTTATAAGTCCTATAATCTGAACATTTACAAATAAGAGGTGATTTTATGTCTTTATTAGAGCGATTAGAGGAAGCAAAACAGTTTGCTACCGGAGAGCGACCGGCAGCAAAAACACTTACCGGACATCTCCAGCATTTAAAGCAAAAAGTCCATGATAAATTGGTAAGTGAGCTTGATTCAAAGGCATTAGAAGACAAAGAGGGGAATATAAAAAAGGACATTTTAAAGGAACAGGTAGAGGAATATATTTTATTTATTTCTTCTCAAGAGCAAATTACCCTGACTCGGGGAGAACATGACCGACTATTGGAGGAGATATTGGATGAGGTATTAGGTTTAGGACCTATTGAGCCTTTGCTAAAAGACCCATCTGTTTCTGAAATTATGGTCAATGGCCCTCACCAAATTTATGTAGAACGACAGGGGAAAATCGAACGCACAAATGTTACCTTTAATGATACTGCCCATCTTCTTCATATAATTGACCGAATTGTCTCACCTATCGGCAGACGGGTAGATGAATCAGTGCCTTATGTTGATGCCCGACTTAAAGATGGCTCAAGGGTTAATGTGATTATCCCTCCTTTATCTTTAAAAGGACCTGCCTTGACTATCCGTAAATTTTTCAAAGAGAGATTAGGGACAGATGACCTGATTAGATTTGGGACATTAACCCCTAATATGGCTGAGTTTTTAAAGGCATGTGTCGGGGCAAGGTTGAATATTATTGTTTCCGGGGGAACAGGTTCGGGTAAAACAACGACTTTAAATGTTTTATCCTCGTTTATCTCCCATAATGAAAGAATTGTTACGATTGAGGATACGGCAGAGGTACAACTTCAACAAGAGCATGTCATTACTCTGGAAACAAGACCACCTAATATTGAAGGCAAAGGTGAAATAACCACACGAGATTTGGTTCGTAATGCACTCAGGATGCGTCCGGATAGAATTATTGTGGGTGAGGTTCGGGGTGGTGAGGCATTAGATATGTTACAGGCAATGAATACAGGACATGATGGCTCACTGACTACGGTTCATTCTAATTCGCCCAGGGATACATTGGCTCGTATAGAAACAATGACCCTGATGGCGGGTATGGACTTGCCCATCAAGGCTATTCGGGAACAAATTGCCTCAGCGATTAACTTAATTGTCCACCAACAAAGACTTCAAGATGGTAGCCGAAGGATAGTTAATATCACTGAGGTGCAGGGGATGGAAAGGGAGATAGTTGTGCTTCAGGATGTATTTTGCTTTGAACAAAAAACAATAGATGAAAAAGGTAAGGTAATAGGTGAATTAAAACCTACCGGTATTAAGCCTAAATTTTATCCTGTGTTTGAAGAAAGGGGAATTAAATTACCGGCAGGGATATTTGTTAAAGCGAATGTGCTATAATTTTGATATAGCCCTTAACTCTATTATTTTCTATTGCTACCACTGCTACCACCGAATAATTTTATCCTTCCAATGCCTCCCGGAACTTCTTTGGAGTCAATATTTTAATTCCCTCATATTCTCCTAAATTAAGCAAATGTTTGTCCCCAGATACGATATAGTCAACTCCTGCTTCAATAGCACACTCCAAAAATTTGTTATCATCTAAGTCTTGACAAACTGTCAAAGATATTTTTGGCTCCACTAATCTTGAACCCTCATAAAGAAAAAGTCCAAACTTCTTTATCTCCTCTTTAGTCATCTTGGAGATAGCTCTGATTCTTGGTCGAGATAAAACTTCTAAAATCTCTTTAATGATGGATTCAGAGACAAACAGGATAAATTCTTTCTTTTTCCATCTCTCTATTAAAAATGAAGATGTGCCTTTCTTTTTAATCACAGAAGAAACAAAGATATTAGTATCAATAACCGTTTTTATCATTTTTTCAGTGCTCGTACTTCTTTAATAGCCAATTCAACCTCTTCTTCGACCTTTTCAGAGGGGATATTTTCGGTCATTGCCCATATTTTTGTTAAAAAGGCATCCAACTGTTCTTCCCATGTATTTCCAGCCAACCAGGCGGCAATAGTGTCTCTATTAAACCTCCAACACCTCCCTACCTTTCTGGCTGGTATTTTCCCTCTCTTTGCCAATCGGTAAATTGTGATAGAGCTTACATTTAGTATGTTAGCCACATTTCTTACATCAATTACATCTAATGCCATCTTATACCTTCATTATCTCAAATTATCTCTATTATAATTTAGTGTATTCTAAAAGTCAAGTAAAATTTTTAACCGACACTGAAGATTTGCACTATTTTTTCTCTACCGTGTTTGGCTGTGTGATGGTCAGGACATAATTGTTGAAATATTGATTTGCGACCCGTTTTATATCTTCCTTAGTTACGGCATTTATCTTTTCGAGCAAGTTATCCCGCCAATCATATCCTAAGGTATAGAGTTCGTATTGGGCGGCAAGAGCACCTTGAGAGGAATTTGTCTGCTTTAAATACAGGCTCTCCATAACTATACAGGCTTTTTTTGCCCGGTCTAATTCCTCATCAGAAACCTCCTGATTCTTGATTAACTCCTGTTTTTCGCGGATAATGGCTAATGCCTTATCTAAATTTTCCTCCGTTGTTGCGGCTTGAATGGCGTAGTAACCAGTGTCCTGCTTAACATCATTCCAGGCATGAACAAAATAAACCAACTGATTGCCTCGCAAGGTGTTATGCAGCCAGCCACCAGGATAACCAATTCCGGAGGTAATGGCATCAATAATCCGCATGGTATGCCAATCTTTATCACCAACCTTCATTCCGGGGTAACCCATAAATATTACTGATTGCTTTCTATCTGTGTATTGGACTGCCTCACGATTTAAGAGAAGAAGTGATTCTTGCGACACCTCAGAAAAAGCAAGTTCAACAGGCTTAAACTCCTTAAATTTTGCTGTTATTAATTCCTTGATTGTTTGAGGGTCAATATCGCCAAAGACCGCCAGAATCATATTATTAGGCACACAATATTTTTTATGTGCATCAACCAAATCCTGCCTTTTCAGGTTAGTGATACCTTCTTTTGTGCCAAGTGAAATAAAGCGGTAGGGACTTTTTTGGTAAAAGGTTTTGCGGAAGAAAACCTCTGATTGCGACTTCCAATTATCATCTAAACTGTCAATATCGGCTAAGATTGCCTTTCTCTCCTTTTCTAACTCACCTTCATCAAACACAGGATTCATCAGCACATCGCAGAGTAGGTCTATGCCGGTAGTAATATCTTCTTTCAGAACCTCAACGCTACAAGAAAAGTAATCCTCAGAACTTGCGGCACTAATACCTCCTCCAATAGAATCTATTTCCTTGGCGATTTGCTCGGCGGTTCGAGCCTTTGTCCCTTTAAGGAACATCCGTGCCATAAAATTAAATACCCCATTATTCTGCTCATTCTCATACCGTAGTCCACCTTTAAAATATGCCCCCATATAAACCAAAGGCACACTCTCATTTCGTTTTAACAGGAGTGTCATCCCATTATCCAAAACGATTTTTTCTACCTTCCCTGTCTCAATTTCTTTTTTTGCCGTCTCAGTCCCTTCTAATTTTGCCCCTTTAGGTTTTATTACAGCTACGGTCAGGGCATCATCATAAAAATATGTATTTATCACCCGCTGAATGTCTTCCTTGGTCACCTTCTTTATATTCTCAACATAACGCTCGTGAAACAAGGGATTACCGGTATGAACCACATCCCTTCCAATTACATCTGCCTGACTTTCAACCGTCTGGTTGGCAAAGACCTGCTCACTTACTATCTGGGTTTTAGCCTTTTTAATCTCCTCATCGCTGACAAATTCTTTTTTCAACCTATAAATCTCTTCCAATATTGCCGCTTCTGCCTGATGAATATTTGGGTAATCTAAGGTTGCCTCAATGGTAAAATCTGCGGCGTCATATCGAGGAGTGTAAGATGATGCGGAGATTGAATGGACGAGTTGCCTTTTATCCTTTATTTCCCTGTATAACCTTGAACTCTCACCCCGACTCAAGGCACAGGCAAGGACATCAAGTGGATACATATCCGGATGGGTAATGGGAACAATACGAAATCCCATGAGTAAATAAGTAAGATTAACATCCATCTCTTGCTCTACCTTCCTTGTGCCCATCTGTTTTGGGTCAGGCTCGATATAGACAGAAGGGGTGGGATTACCCTTAAAATCCGCAAATGCCTGCTCGAACTTGGCTAATACCTCTTTTGAATCAAAATCCCCTACCGCGACAACAATCATGTTCTGAGGGACATACATTCTCCGGTAATATTTTATGAGGTCATCGCAGGTTAGATTTTTAAACAGGTCTGCATAACCAATTATAGGGAAATGTTCGGGATGTTTGAGAAACATGGTTTCATTATAGATTTTGTTTACCCTTCGAGCCGGGTCATCATCAATCATATTTATTTCCTTTAAAATAACCCCTTTTTCCCGCTCAACCTCCTTTGGCTCAAAGCTACAATTCTTAATCCCATCAGATAAAAGGTCTATGACCGTGTCAAAATATAGGTTTGAGGTAGCGATATAGTAACAGGTATGGTCAGAGGAGGTGTAGGCATTTGAAGCACCACCTATTGATTGAATAATCTTTTCAATCTCATCTTCAGGGCGGTTTTTTGTTGACCCGCCGCTGATGACATGCTCACAATAATGGGATATGCCGGTACCTGAATATTCCTGCTCACAGATACTACCGGTATTGACATAGACCCGCAAGGTAGCTACTGGTGAGGCATGGTTTTCCATAATGACCACCCGCATACCGTTATCCAATGTAGTTTGAATTAAAGACGCAAAACTTAAATCAATTCTGATCACAGTTGAAACGAGCAACCATAGTCCAATAAAAAAATATCTCATTTTTCAAAATCTCCTTTCGTGGATAGGCTATTAGGCTGAAGGCTGTTAGGCTGTAGGGTAAAACAGTCTCCAGCCTTCATATCTTTCAGCCTTCAAATTATAGCACCCTTTTTATCATTTTGTCAATAGTTTTTTCAAACAGGCAGCAATTCTGGGGAAATATGAAATATTTTGCACAAAAATTTAAGTGTGCTTAAAAATTACTTGACTTGATTAGAAGAAAGGAGTATAATATTATTAAGCAGTCAGTAATCAGGTATCAGCAGTCAGCAAAAACCATCACCCTTCGGACAAACTCAGGGTGACATTTTGTCATGGTGAGCGTTCGACTGAGCTCACGCTGAAGTCCTGTCGAACCATGATACCTGATAGCTAAATGCTTACGGTAAGGGAGAAAGAGATGAGGCATAAATTAGTTTTAATAAATTGCTTAGTGATGTTTTCAATAGTAAGTAATTGTTGGGCAAAGACATCTCCTGGAACTGCCGGTGCGCCATTTTTAAAGATAGGTGTGGGGGCTAAAGCCGTAGCTATGGGTGAGGCTTTCTCGGCATTAGCCGATGATATTACCGCGGTCTACTGGAATCCAGCGGGTCTTGTCCAGATTACCAAACCTGAAATATCCATGATGTACAATGATTGGTTTGAAGGGGTGGGGCATGGATTTCTCGGCTTTGGGGTGCCTACCTCAAGGAAAAAGGCAATTGGTTTTAGTGTCATCCATTTAGGGGTAGGTAATATTCCCGGGTATAAAGATGGTGATGTGAAGTCACAACCCGAAAGTACGGGTAATTTCTCAGTCCGGGATACTGCCTTTGCTTTTACCTATGCCTCAGCTATAACCGAGGCTATATCAATTGGAATGACTATCAAGGGTATTGTTCAAAAAATAGAGAACGAGGAGGCATCTTCATTTGCAATTGACTTAGGACAATTGTATCAAACTCCTATTGATGGTTTAACTTTATCTACGGTACTCCAAAATGTAGGTCCGAGAATAAAATTTTCAAGTGAAGGGGATAAATTACCATTAACACTTAAATTAGGTAGTGCCTATCGACTTGGAGTCCAACCGTTGACTATCACCTGTGATTTAACTAAACCAACAGATAATGACTGGAAAATGAATCTTGGCATGGAATTATGGTTTAAGCAGTTGCTCGCCCTGCGAGGTGGATTTAATTCACAGGTATTTAAAGACTTAGGTACCGGAATTACCGGTGGGTTTGGTTTCACGATTAAACACTACCAAATAGACTATGCCTTTGTCCCCTATGATGAATTAGGTAACACCCACCGACTTTCTATTACCTTTAGGTTTGATGCCCAGTAAGCGTTCGCGGTATTTAGGAAATAGGAAATAATGAATTAAAACCGTTTAAACCCATTATTCCATCATTCCAGTATTCCATCACTCCAATTGTGAACCCTGCGAATTATATTTTTTAATTGCAACTTGGTATCAATAATTAAAAAAAGAGGTTTATAAAAATGTTTACACAGAAAAGGTATCTTGAAAAGATATTAATAGCTATTGGGTGTTTGTTGGTGATAGGATTAACAGTAAAATATACAGAAGGAGGGAATATGAGAGACAGAATAAAGGAAAGAATGAAAGAAAGGATGGAAGAAAAAAGTTCAAAGGGTCCTTTTTATCCTCTAATTGAGGGAAAATTCTCTTCCTATACTCAGTCTCAATATGGAGGAGGGGATTATCGGAGGTATTTAGAATTTGATGGCAGAAAACGATTTTATGACCTGCACATTCCTCGAAAGTATAATAAGGAAAAATCTACGCCGGTTGTTTTAGTCTTTCATGGCGGAGGTGGCAATCCGGCTCAACAACGCAATGATTCACAAATGGATACAGTTAGTGATACGCATGAGTTTATCGTTGTTTATCCTGCCGGAACAGGGGAATCTGAGGATAAGCTCCTTACATATAATGCGGGAGTTTGTTGTGGTTATGCTAAAGAAAATGATATAGATGATGTGGGTTTTACAAAGGCATTGTTGGATGACCTTGAAACACTTTTCCATATTGACAAAAAACGGATATATGCTTCTGGTTTCTCAAATGGGGCATTTATGTGCTATCGACTGGCTATGGAACTTTCCGATAGGATTGCTGCTTTTGCACCTGTAAGTGGAGTTTTGGGTGTAGAACCTTCTACCTGTAAGTCAAATAGTCCTGTTTCGATTATTCACTTTCATGGAAAAGCAGACCCAAATGTGGTTTTCAATGGTGGCGTTGGTCCAAAGGCATTTGAAAAGATTTCACGCCGAAGTGTCCCAGAAACTATCCAGTTTTGGGTTACTCATAATGGATGTCCCAAAGAACCTGTGAAAGGATCTCGAATAGGAAAGGCAGTCTGTACCATTTATGGTCATGGGAAGGAAGGTTCTGAGGTGATTTTGTGGACATTGGAGGATGGTGGTCACACCTGGCCGGGTGGTAAATCCTCATTGCCGGAAAGACAGGTGGGAAAACTCAATACGGATATTTTTGCTTCAGAGTTGATGTGGCAATTCTTCGAAAGGCATCCTAAGTAATAATTGCGTCGGTCGCTATCTTTCTCATCTGACGACTCTCCATCTCTTAACTGAGGCATTACGGATAGCAAGAAATTTTCCTTGACAAAACAGCCTTAGTGAGATACAATAACTTTGCAATAGGTAAGCATTCAGTAATCAGATATCAGCAAAAAGGAAATTAAAAATTATGAATTAAAAATTAAAAGTTAAGCGGATTGCAGCTTCTTCCTAAATTTTTAATTCATAATTCATAATTTTTAATTCCAATAGGAGGTACAAAAATGGGGTTAATTTATATTGATGGCAAACTTTATGAAAAGGAAGAGGCAAAGATTTCGGTCTTTGACCATGGATTATTATACGGCGATGGGGTCTTTGAAGGCATTAGAGTTTATAACGGTCGGGTATTTAAATTAAGCGAGCATCTGGATAGACTATTCCGCTCGGCTAAATATATTATGCTCAATCTACCGTTAACTAAAGAAGAATTGACTAAAGCGGTAAGTGAGACTATTCAGGCGAATGAATTAAGGGAGGCATACATCAGGTTAATAGTAACACGAGGGGTAGGCGATTTAGGGTTAGACCCAAGAAAATGCCCTAATCCTTCTATCATTATCATTGTCGATAAAATAGAACTTTACCCAAAGGAATATTATGAAAATGGTTTAGAATTGGTTACCGTGCCTACCCGTAAGAACAGTCAGGATACTTTAAGCCCATGTAGTAAAACCCTAAATTATCTCAATTGTATTATGGCTAAGATTGAGGCTAATAATGCCGGTGTATTGGAGGCAATTATGTTAAATGCGCAAGGATATGTGACAGAAGGCTCCGGCGATAATATTTTTGTTGTTAAAAACAATACACTCCTTACCCCGCCTTTATGGGTAGGAGTATTAGAGGGAATTACACGAGATACCGTCATGAAGATAGGTAAAGAGTTAGGTGTTGAAGTAAAAGAAGCTGTTATGACTCGATTTGACCTTTATACCGCCGATGAATGCTTCCTGACCGGCACAGGGGCAGAGATAATCCCGGTGACTAAAATTGATAATCGGAGCATTGGCAATGGTAATTTAGGAAAACTTACTTTGAAAATTAGAGCCCAATTCCATGAATTAACGCAAACAGAGGGGACAGAGGTGTACCGGTAGGTAGTAGATTATAGGTAGTGGTCACAACCTATAGTGAACGACAAAAATAAGTAGACATAATTCAAGAAAATCAAATATCAAATATTAAAATGCAAAATTACAAATTAAAAATCAAGTATGAGTTTAAATTAAGTGTAGAAGGTGAATTTTTACATTTTGATATGTATCTTTAATATTTGCTTTTTGATATTTGATATTATTTTTGTGGTAACTTTATTCTGTCGTTCACTATATAAGTCCTCTATGACCTATAAAAGGATAGAATGAAATGGATCAACAACAAAGCAAGCTTCCCGTAGTCGCTATTGTAGGAAGACCAAATGTAGGTAAGTCAACCCTTTTTAATCGCCTCACTCTCAGTAGAAAGGCAATTGTTGACGCTACCCCCGGAGTTACTCGTGATAGAAATTATGGAGATGTATCCTGGGCAGGGAATAAATTTATACTTATTGATACCGGTGGAATAGGTTATCCATTAGAAGAAAAGATGCTTGATTTAATAAAAAAACAGGCAGAAGCTGCTGTTAGTGAAGCTGATTTAGTAATATTTTTATGTGATGGAAAACAAGGGCTTTTATGGGAAGACAGGGAGGTAGCCCGGCTTTTATTGAAAGCACAAAAAAATACCCTTCTGGTGGTCAATAAAACAGATAATTTAGCCGGGCAGGAGGCTTGTATTGTTGAGGCATCGTTATCCGATTTTTATAAATTAGGGATGGGAGAGCCTATCCCAATTTCTGCCGTACATGGTCTAAATGTGGATACTTTGTTAGATAAGATACTAACCTTGATTTCGCTCTATCAACCTGAAGAAAGGATATTATCCCAGGAGATTACACCTATTCCAGTAGCCATTGTAGGCAAGCCGAATGTTGGTAAATCCTCTATTTTAAATGCTATTTTAGGACAAGAACGCGTCATTGTAGATGATGTCCCCGGAACAACAAGGGATGCCATAGATACCTTGTTTGAAAAAGGCAGTACGCAATTCCTGTTTATTGATACTGCCGGAATCCGTAAGAAAAACAAGGTAACAGAATCATTAGAATATTATAGTGTTCTCAGGGCTATCAAAAGCATAGAGCGGGCATCTGTGGTACTGCTTGTCATTGATGCGATAGAAAAGATTTCTACACAGGATAAAAAGATTGTGGCATATATGGAAAAAACAGGTTGTGCCGGAATTATCATTGTCAATAAATGGGATTTAGTCACCGCTAAAAAACACCAAGAGAGGCTTGCCTCGTTGAAACCTGCCTTATTGATGGATGAATACAAGGACTATATTCAAGACAAAATACCTTATATCAGCTATTTTCCAACTATATTTACCTCATGCTTGACAAAGGAAGGGCTCGGCAGATTACTAAGTTTGATAGAGAAAGTAAGCAAAGAACATAAAAAATGGGTCTCTACCTCTACCTTAAACGAGGCAATTAAATTAGTTTATTCCAAAAGGAATCCGCCAAATTTAAAAGGTAAGGGTTTAAAGATTTATTATGCGACGCAGGTTAAAACTTCACCGCCGACATTTCTTTTATTTGTTAATCATCCAGCAGCAATGACTACTTCATATATGAAATATTTACAGAATCGAATTCGAATTGAGCTTGGATTAAGTGCTACCCCTATTCAGATTAGGGTCAGACAGAGACCGCGATGAAAAGAAGGAAAGAATAGGTCTTATAGGACATATAAGTCTTATAAGACCTATAATCCTAAACAAGGAGGAAATACAATGAAAACATTTATTCTTGATACTAATGTTTTGCTTCATGACCCAAATGCCTTATTTGTCTTTGGAGACAATGAGGTCGTTTTACCTTTAGGAGTCATAGAGGAAATGGATGACCAGAAAAAGCGGGTTGATGAGGTTGGTAGAAACTCTCGGTGTGTAGCCAGAACATTAGATGAATTAAGACAAAAAGCCCCGTTGTCTGATGGAGTCCGATTGGAAAATGGTGGGTTATTACGAGTAGAAATATCCCGTCATATTTCTACTGATATCCTTCCGGAAGGATTAGACCCTCAAAAGATAGACAATCAAATCTTGGCTTTAGCCCTAACGAGGCAAGCCAAAAAGACAGTGGATAATCCTGTCATCGTTGTCAGTAAGGACATTACCCTGCGGGTAAAAGCAGATGCCTTAGGTTTATCCGCCCAGAATTATGAGCGGCATAAGGTTGATATGGACAGGTTTTATACCGGCACGGCTGTTTTAGAAACAGACACTGAAACCATAGAAAAATTCTATGCAGAAAAGCAACTAAAGGTAGAAGAGGAAGGGGCTTTTGAGGCAAATCAAAATATCACTCTGATTGATAAATTTAACCCATCTCACTCTGCATTGGGACGATATAACCGACGAACCAATACCATTTTACCTCTAAAAGTCTCTCATCCTAATCTATGGGGGATAAAGGCACTCAACCGCGAACAACATTTTGCTCTGGATATGCTTTTAGATGAAAAGCTAATGCTTGTTACCTTAGTTGGGATTGCTGGGACAGGGAAAACACTTTTAGCCCTTGCCGCCGGACTAACAAAGGTAATCAAGGAAAAACAGTATCAAAAACTATTAGTCACCAGACCAATTATTCCTGTAGGCAAAGATATTGGGTTTCTACCCGGGGATATAGAGGCTAAGTTGATGCCGAGAATGCAACCTATTTCTGATAATCTCGAATTCCTGTTTGCAACTCATCAGGATGATAAATTTTCAAATCTAAGTTTAGAATCACTAATTGAGCAGGGGATAATTGAATTAGAGGCACTTTCATACATCCGCGGCAGGTCTATACCCAATCAGTTTATGATAGTTGATGAGGCACAAAACCTCACTCCGCATGAGATGAAAACAATCATTACCCGTGCCGGGGCAGGCACCAAAATAGTCATTACCGGAGATTATTATCAGATTGATAATCCCTACCTTGACTCAAGTAGTAATGGCTTGACATATCTGGTAGAGAAATTCAAGGGTGCAGAGATATTTGGACACATAACATTAGTTAAAGGTGAGCGGTCTCCTTTAGCCGAACTCGCCGCAGAACTGCTGGAATAGAAGGTTGTTTGGAGGTCAGACATTGATAAGAAACATAGGAAAACATGGGAGGTGTTCCGCGTGTTGTCCTGCTTGTAAATTATCTTATTCCAGAACACTCAAGATGCAACCCTATTCTTCCCTTCCTAAAGCAGAATACACCTTCTACGGAGCAATTTTCCTCCGAAGACAACTGATGCCGATTACTGCTGATTCATATTTCCTATTGCCAAAACGAGAAAAATGTGGTATAATAAAGTATAATTAACAATTATTAATTGATAATTATACTCAGGAAGAACTTATGAAGAAAAGTTTTTTTGCCGGCATATTTATAATTACCTTTGGAATAACCTGCATAACGGAGGCAAGTATTCCTAAGGAGATACGAACAACAAATGTTACGGATAGCCAGATTACTCTGTCCTGGATAACAGATGTTCAGGAAACCTGTGCGGTCCATTATGGACAAACCCCTGCCTTAGGGCAAACCGCTTATGATGTGCGTGGTCAAAACACGGTTGACGACACACATTATGTAAATATCACCGGATTAAGCCCTGAAACCTTATATTATTTTGAGTTAGTCTCAGGAGCTATAGTTGATAACAATAATGGTGTGTATTATCAGTGTATGACTGGAGCAAATATTAAACCTTCCGGAATTGATTATGCCTACGGGAAGGTATTTAAATCAGATGCCCAAACTTTTGCTACAGGAACAATTGTTTATTTTAAACTTAGTAATGCGGATTCAAACGGTAGTCCTGGGGAATCTGCGGTTTGGTCTGTTCTGGTTGACGCTAATGGTTATTGGTCAGAAAACCTGGTTAACCTGAGGACGCACGACCTGAGTGGATTTTTTGACTATTCTGTCAATGGTGGAGATAACCTTGTTTTATTTGCCCAGGGCTCAAAAGATGGGACTGCTACCTTAACCGTGGATACTAACCAGGACTCACCCGCACCGGATATAATCCTTTCTACCGACCATATCAAACCCTCAAGTATTAATACCCTTGAAATCAAACAAGTTACCTCTAATTCAATTACCTTAAAATGGATTACACCAGGCGATGATGGAAATCAGGGACAGGCATTTTTATACGATATTCGATGGTCATTATCACCAATAACTGAAGGTAATTTTGGGAATGCCTTCCAGGTTCAAGGAGAACCCGCACCTTTACTTGCCGGAACTCAACAGGAATTTCAAGTCCCAACGCTTTCACCCAATACACTTTACTATCTGGCAATTAAAACCCGTGATAAGGCGGGTAATTGGTCGGACTTATCCAATGTTGTTTCTGCTAAAACCTCACCGGCACCTAATTCAATGTTATCCTGGACAGGTGAGAATAATTTTGTCAAAGATAGTTTGAGATTAGACTTGGGCACCTCAGGCACTAACTTTGTCTATATGGTCAAGTACACCCACCCGCAGAATCTTCCGCCGCCAAAAGGAGAGCCGAAAATCATCCTTTATAAAGGGGCAACATCTCTTGGAACTTACTCGACGACTTATGTCAAAGGCTCTTTTACTACTGGGGCAATTTATACCTACTCAAAGGTTTTTCAGGAAAACGGGGAGTATAGTTATCAATTCTATACTCAGGGGGCAGAAGGTGAACCTACATCCTTAACTAAAGGACCAATAGTTGCGGATATAGATAACGGTGTGCGTGTAACCAATCAAACAGATAGCCAATTTACGGTTTCATGGATAACTTCATCATCGGTAACAGGCTATGTGAAATATGGGATAAACGCACAAGCAGTAAATATGAAATGGGATGATGACCGTGGGGCAGGATTTAGCGGTAGAACACACCATGTAACGGTTAAGGGGTTGAGCCCGGAAACAGTCTATTATTTTGATGTCGTCTCAGGTGGGATTACTGATGATAATTCCGGCAATCATTATACCCTCCGGACAGGCAAGTCATTCATTAGCTCCGGTAGTGACATAGTTTATGGAGCGGTACTCAAACAAGGTGGACAATCCGTGGCGAAGGATGCCCTTGTCTATCTTGAATTAAAGGATAATGATGGACAGGGTAGTCTGCTTACCTCAGCCCCAGCCTCGGCATTAGTCCAGGAGAATGGTTACTGGATGGCGGATTTAGTCAATTTTAGAACCATAGATTTAGCCTCACAATTTAACTATTCCTCTACGACGGATGAACTTTATTTATTTGTTCAGGGTGTTGAGGAAGGAATTGGAAGTGAAATAGTTCTTACAGCAAATGACTCGCCCGCATTACCCATAGAGCTTTGCCGGGATGTAATTGCCCCTGCGTCAATTACTACCTTACAAGTAATAAAGGCAGGGGTTGGTTCAATCACATTAAAGTGGCAAGCAACTGGAGATGATAAAAATCTTGGCATAGCCTCAATTTATGACTTTAGATATGCCCAGTTTTCTTGGACAGAAACGCTCTGGGGAATGACGCAAGAAATTAAATTAGAACCTGTACCATTATCTGCCGGCAATTGGCAGGAACTTACTGTTGAAGGGTTAAGTCCGGCATCTACTTACTATTTTGGATTAAAGACAATTGACGAGGTGTGGAATATGTCGGAGTTGTCCGGGGTGGTTGAAGGCTCAACTACACCTGAAATGAAACATAACCCTACCCTCGACTGGGTAGGTGAAGGGGAGTATCTCAAAGATGGTGTTTATCCTGACTCCGGTAATATTGATATGGCGTTCACCTTCAAGGTGAAATATATTGATTTAGATAATGATGCACCCGGGACAAGTTCGCCAGGAGTAATTATTTATAAAGATGGGCAGTCTGTCGGAACACATTCTATGTCGTATGTCCAAGGGACTTATGCTACGGGTGCAGTATATAAATTTTCCCGATTTCTTTCTACTCCAGGCACATATTCTTACCGATTTTTTGCTACCGATGCCTCAGGCACGGCTACCGTTATTCAACAAGGACCCATAGTTAGCGGTATCTCATATTGTGAGACGAATATCACCGACTCCCAGTTCACTATCTCCTGGACATCAACTAAACAAGAGTCAGGCACGGTCAATTACGGCACTAATCCTAATTCCTTAAATCAGTCTAACTTTGACGACAGGGGAATAGGTTATATAGACGATACCCATCATGTAACCATTGTCGGATTAAATGTAAATACCTTATATTACTATGATGTTCTCCGTGGTGGTGTTCTTGATACCAATACTGGCTTTCATTATACGGTTAGAACAGGGGCATCTATTATTCCAAAACCTGAAAACCGTTTAGTTCAGGGAGAGGTATATAAACAAGGTAAATTAGAATATGCAGACGGGGCAATTGTCTATATTCAATTACAAGATGTGGATAAACAAGGTGATTTGGGCACCTCTTCATGGGCATCAGTTCTGGTTACAGAAGGACAGTGGCTTTATAATCTGGTTAATTTTAGAACTGCTGATTTGCAATCATTTTTTGATGATTATACTGCGGCTCAGGATAATCTTTATTTATTTGCCGAGGGTGCACTTGAAGGCACAGATACACAAACCATACACCCGAGCAATGGGAATCCGGCACCATACATGGAGTTATCGCGTGATATTATCCCACCTGGAACGACGACCCTGACCGCGACCAACACTACCGCAATTTCAACTACTTTATTCTGGCTATCTGCAGGTGATGATAACCGATTAGGCACGCCAACGATGTATGATATTCGCTATTCTACGGGGGTAATAAATGAGGATACCTGGGTTACTGCCAAACAAATAAATAATGAACCCATATCTGCGGTCGCAGGCAGTTTTCGACAGGTTACCATTACCGGATTAGAACCAACCACCCTTTATTACCTTGGCTTAAAAACCATAGATGATGCGGGTAATGAGTCAGTACTTGCCATTGCTACCATAACTACCACGCCACATCCACCTCCAATACTCAAGTGGGCAGGCGAAGAAGGATGTATTGAGGATGGTTTAGAGCCGGAGCGTGGTTCGGATGAAACGATATTTACCTACAAAGTGGCATATTTTCATGAGACTAATTTTCCACCGGCTAATGGTTTCCCCAAACTGCATATCCTTAAATCAGGTAATGAGATAAGTGGTAGTCCCTATCCAATGCAAGCGGTTGTCCCTAATGATACGGAATATACAGATGGTAAACTCTACAAATATCTTAAAACCTTTTCTTTGCCGGGAACATACACCTACTGTTTTGAAGCAGAAGATACCCTTGGGGTTAAAGCTAAAGGAACACCGACAACACCATCTTCTGGACCCTGGGTTGGGAAAATACCTGTTTTAACCTGGACTAATGAGCAAGGTTATAAAATAGATGGACTTGAACTGGAAGCAGGTAATCTCGGAGCTACATTTACCTATCGAATAACTTTTACCCATCCTCAAAATATCCCACCGGCACAAGGGTATCCGAGGGTATATATTTACTTAGGCACTAACCAGATACAAAATAGCCCATTTTCTATGGAAGAGGGAAATCTTCAAGATACTGATTGGATAGATGGGAAGATTTATACCTTCTCAATTCCATTAAATATGGCGGGGAAATACTATTACCAATTTGAGGCTAAAGATAGAGATGATTTTATAGCAACCGGTGAGCCAACTCAACTTAAAACAGGACCTATCGTGGCAAAGGCGCCTGTGTTAAAGTGGGTAGATGCAGAGGGATATAAAACTGAGGGAATTGAGCCAAACACAGGCATTAATACGACGATATTTACTTATAAAGTCCGATATAGCGATGAGGATAATATCCCACCTGATTCAAATTATCCAAAATTGTATGTGCTCAGAGGTGGAGAGGTAGTAAGTCAGACAAAAATGTCTAAAGAAAGTGGAAATGATTATGTGACTGGAATGATTTATGTCGCTAAATTACCCCTTATCTTTGCCAGCGACTATTATTCCTATTATTTTGAGGCTAAAAATACACTCAGTGTTTTTGCCATAGGCACGCCTACGATTAGTCAACCAGGTCCCTTAGTTACTGGTCTAAACTATCCGCCAAGACTCCTCTGGGTTGGTAATCAAGGGTATGTCTCAGATGGTCTTGAACCTGAGACGGGTAATTTTGACACAGCATTTAATTATCGGATTAAATATTCCGATTTGAATGCGGACCTACCTAAGGAAGGATACCCCATACTCTATGTCTATAAAAGTGGTGTGTTTATTGGAACAAAGACGATGAGTTATTTTTATGGGTCAGTTACCTCAGGGGCTATTTATGGTACAACTTATACCGTTAAAACAACCGGTATTTATCAGTATAAATTTGAGGCAAGGGATAAAAAAGATTTGCAGTGCTTTACCTCTTTGAAATCCGGACCCATAGTCAGTAATGCCCCTATTCTGGAATGGCTCAATGAGCCGGGGTATATATCTGATGGATTAGAGCCAGAGGTAGGAACCGTGAATCTAACAGCATTTACTTATAAAATAATCTATAAAGATGTTGACAACGACCCTCCTCATAGTTACTATCCTGTGGTGCATATATTTAAAGAGGGCAAAGAAATCTCCGGTAGCCCTTGTCCGATGCAGCCAATAAATCCAGGTGATGTCCTCTATAATGATGGTAAAGGATATACACTAACTAAGATTTTCGACCAGGCAGGTTCATTTACCTATCAATTTGAGGCGTATGATTATCTCATGATTAAGGCTATGGGTAGTCCAACGAATATATCTTCATCTCCTGTAGTTAGAAGTATCCCTACCCTGACCTGGACTTATGAGCAAGGTTATGTCAATGACGGGCTTGAACCTGAACAAGGTGATATTCAAACAACCTTTACCTATCGAGTTAATTATACGGATGTGGATGGAGAGCCGCCACTACCAAACTATCCCGTAGTTCATATCTTAAAGGGAGGCAACGAAATTGGCGCATTTGTATTAGAAGAGGTTAACCCGCAAGATACCGATTATAAAGATGGGAAATTATTCACCTATTCAATATCATTTCAAGAGATAGGCACATACTCATACTTTTTCGAGGGTTACGACGCCTCTAATAATAAAGCAACCGGTGCACCTACTTTCCTTAAAAATGGACCTTCAATAATTGGCTCACCAATATTAAAATGGGCAGGCACACAAGAATACACAAATGACGGGATTAATCCAGGCACAGGCACAATCCAGAACACTACTTTTACCTATAAGGTGCTCTATATAGACCCTGATGGTAATCCCCCGGCAAATCAATATCCAAAGGTGTATATCCTACGCGGTGGTGCACCTCAATCTCCGGGTGGTCAATGGATGTATATTAAAGAGGGTAATGATTATAAGACAGGGGTTACTTATAGCTTCCCAACTACATTTCCAATAGGTTCTAAACACTATGCCTATTATTTTGAGGCAAAAAATATCAAAGAAATAACCGCCATAGGTGAACCTACTTTAGAACACGATGGACCTCTAATTGATGGACCTAATTTTAAACCAACACTATTCTGGTCGGCTAATTCAGGTTTTATCTCAGACGGTATAGACCCTGATGTTGGCACATTAGGAACTAAATTTATTTATCAAATACGCTATCAGGATATAAATGGTGACCATCCTGACAATAACTATCCATTAGTTTACATTTACAAGAATATGGTTTTGATGGCTACCGTAACCATGAATTTTGTTTCCGGGAATTTTCTTCAAGGGGCACTTTATTCCTATTCTACCTCCCTCCCGGAAAAAAACCAGTATCAATACCAATTCAAAGTCAAAGACGAAGAAGGAGAAGAGGTGTTATTTCCTCCTTCTTCTTTTATGCCAGGACCAAAGGTTAGCGGTAGTCCAAAATTAGAGTGGTTTGGGCAACAAGGATTTATTGATGATGGGTTGGAGCCGGAGATTGGGATTGTTGGCACTACCTTTACTTATCGAATAATTTATTTTGATGAGGATAACGACCCCCCCCTTGCAGGATTTCCTAAATTACAAATCCAGAAAGGCAGTCAGGATGTATTATATACCCAGATGATTGAGGCAAACCCTCAAGATAAAGAATATGTTGATGGTAAAGTTTATGAGTATTTTTACCCACTTAACCTCCCGGGAACATACACCTATCGATTTGAGGCTAAGAATACAAGTGGTCTTTATGCCTTCGGTAGTCCGACTATTTTTCATTCAGGACCGACTGTTGTTTCTATCCCATCTTTATATTGGGTAGGTGTGGATGAATTTATCATGGATGGATTAAATCCTGAGGTCGGCACGCCAGGAACTAAATTCACATTCAGAATAATCTATACTGACCGAGGTAACTTCCCACCAGGGACAGGGTCACCAAAGGTCAATATCTTTTTAAATCAGCAACCTTATATTTCCTTTGGGATGCAGGAAGAGGATATTTATGATGATTATTATACGGATGGTAAAATATATCGGATAGCCTTTTCACTTCCCTCTGGAAGTTATACCTATAAATTTGAGGCTGAAAATATTTATGCGGCAAAGGCAACAGGTCAACCTACTCAGTGGGAACAATCTGGTCCAAGGGTAAGTAATGCCCCAATATTAAACTGGACACTGGAATATCAAACCTGCGGGGTTAAACCAGACACAGGCACCAAGGATACACTATTCACCTACAAGGTGGAATATAAGGATATGGATAATAACCCACCTGGACCTTTATATCCAAGGGTTTATATCCTGTGGAATAGCATCAATATTTCAGGAAGCCCGTTTAAGATGGATGAGGCTTCCCCTGAAGATAATAATTATATTGATGGTAAAGAATATAAGTTTTCTACCTGTCTGTCCCACAGTATAAACTATACCTATAAATTTGAGGCAAAGGATACTTATGGTGTTCAGGCTATTGGAACCCCTACGCAGTGGCAGACAGGACCTATCGTGAATAATTTCCCTGTTTTAATCTGGGCAGGTTCGGCAGGTTATACTGAAGATGGAGTTGAACCAAATGTAGGCACTACGGGAACTGAATTTACCTTTCTAATTAAGTATAAGGATATAGATGACGACCCACCCGGCACCAGCTCGCCAAAGGTACATATTTTCAAGGCAGGCAGTAGCATTAATGGTAGTCCTTTTGCTATGACGCTCGTTAATCCTGGAGGTTCTTTTATTACCGGTAAATTATATAAATCATCCATTGTGTTTGTTGAAACCGGCAGTTATAGTTATAGATTTGAGGCAGAGGATATCGAGGGTAGTCAGGCTATAGAAGAGCATGTAAATGTATTAGATGGTCCCAAGGTAAATAGTGTGCCTACTTTGAGTTGGGTAGGGGAAGGAGATTATGCAAATAGTGGTGTGAGTCCTTCACTGGGTACAATCGGCACTGAATTTATTTACAAAATTAATTATACAGACTTTGATAACGACCCGCCTTTAGAGGGTTTTCCTAAGGTGGATATTTTTCTTAATAATGTGAAAATTACCGGTAGTCCATTTAAGATGGATGAGGTAAATCCACAGGATATTACTTATACCGATGGAAAACAATATAAACTGGCTAAATATCTACCTTCGCCAGGCACTTATTCATATCAATTCATCGCTCAGGACACAACCGGTTTTTTTGCTACCGGGGAGCCAATAACCAAAAAGATAGGACCATTATTTATTGGTGAGCCTGTTTTAGAATGGATTGGACAGGAACCTTACTTAAACGATGGGGTTGACCCGGACATCGGTATCACTTCCGGCTTTTTTACTTATAAAGTTAAATATAGTGATGTTAATAATTCTCCACCGGCATCCGGTTATCCCAAACTATATATATTAATCGAGGGGGCAATATCTCCTTTCTACCCAAATGGTGTTCTGATGCGTCCAGTAGCAGGCTCTGATTATCAGAAAGGGGTAATCTATTACACAAATCCGACAAGATTACCTGTAGCAAGCACAAAATACACTTATTATTTTATAGCCAAAAATGGACAAGGTAAAGTAGCAAAAGGGACACCGACCGCTATTCAATCAGGACCTGAGGTTACAGGCCAGAACTCAAGACCTATGCTGATGTGGGCTAATCAGCCGGGATATATATCTGATGGATTAGAACCTGAGGCTGGCACATCAGGAACAGAATTTACTTATTTAATCGTCTATAAAGATTTGAATGGTGATGAGCCTTATTTCGGTTATCCACTTCTTCATATTTATAAAGATACAAGTTTTATAGGCACCTATACGATGGAAAAGCAATATGGTAGTTTTTCTACTGGGGCATTGTATCGTTACAAGATTACTCTAATAGAGTATGGGATTTATAAGTATAAGTTTGAGGCAAAGGATATAAAAAAGGAGGATTGTCTCCCCTCTGCACCAACTTCCTTTAAACAAGGTCCAAGGATTGGGAGTCCACCTCAATTACAATGGATTGGGACAGGTAGTTTTCAATCAGATGGGTTAGACCCGGAAACCGGTATAGCTGCTGAAACAATCTTTACTTATAAGGTTAAATATCAGGATGATGAAAATGACCCACCTACAGCAGGGTATCCGAGGGTACATATCCTCAAAAAAGGGGTTGAGACAGAAGACAGCCCAATCCCGCTTGAACCGGTGAATGTGAACGATAAAAATTATCAGGATGGCAAAGAATATCAACTCTTCAGGAAGTTAATAGCCGCAAGTAATGAGTATTCCTATTATTTCGAGGCAAAGGATGCTTATGGAATTTATGCCGCAGGCACGCCTACAACAGCTATTACAGGACCAAATGTAACCGGTGAGCCAATACTTAGCTGGGCAAAGGACTCTCCTGGTTATATGAGCGATGGGTTAGAACCTGAATTTGGGACACAGGGAACGAGTTTTGTCTATCGCATCTCGTATATAAATTCTACTAATGACCCGCCGGGCACAAATTCACCACGACTACACATCTTTAAAGTTGGGGCTGAAATACAGGGTAGCCCATGGACTATGGCTCAAGAGAATCCACAGGATACAAATTATGAGGACGGTAAATTATATTCCTGCTCTATATCCCTCGGAGTTGGCACTTACACTTATAGGTTTGCGGCAGAAAGTAATCGTGGGATGCCTGCTACAGGGACACCAACATTTATTAAAGAGGGACCTAAGGTAACCTTAGCCCCGGTGTTAAGTTGGGTAAATAAACCCGGTTATATCACCGATGGACTTAACCCCGAGGCAGGGTCTGCCACGACTTCTTTTGTCTATCGAGTCCTTTATACCGACACCGAGCCACCTGCAGCAGGGTATCCTATGGTACATATCTTGAAGGCGAATAAAGAGCTCGACGGTAGTCCTTTCCCGATGCTGGAAACCCTTCCTGCGGATACAAACTATGCCGATGGTAAGGAGTATGAATATCCCCGTGTTCTAATTGCCACAGGAAAGGATTATGAGTATTTCTTTGAGGCAAAGGATTTTATTGGCGTTTTTGCCGTGGGGGAAGAACCGATAACCTTAAGACCAAATGCACCAGTGGTTACAGATGCCCCGATATTAAATTGGGTGCAGGAGGGAAATTATGGCACCGATGGTCTTCACCCGGAACTTGGCACCTGGGGGACTAAATTTACCTATAAAGTTACCTACTCTGATGCAAATAATGACCTGCCATATCAAGGTTTCCCAAAGTTACATATTCTCAAAGCAGGTGCCGAAATTTCAGGAAGTCCTTTTGCTATGTTTGAGGTAACTCAAGCAGACCAGAACTGTATGGATGGTAAGGATTATTATTTTGTGCAAACATTTCAAGCCACAGGTAAGGACTACACCTATTTCTTTGAGGCAGAGGATGTTTATGGCATCAAGGCATCTGGAACACCTACCTTGCAGAAGGATGCCCCTGATGTAAGTAGAACACCGGTATTATCCTGGAGTGGCAACCCCGGATTTATTGAAGACGGCATAGACCCTGAACTTGGGACTCAAGGGACTAAATTCACCTATCAAGTCAAATACGAGGATGCGGATAATGACCCGCCGGCTCAAAATTTTCCAAAACTATATATTTACCTGGGGCAGACACCTGTCGGCTCGTTTAGTATGACCCCGATTAATGCCGGCATATACAAATATGAAATTAATTTACCGGTTGGGAATTATTCGTATTTCTTTGAGGCAAAGGATAGCTACCAACTTCAGGCTATGGGAACACCAACCATCATTAAAAATAAGCCGGTAGTAACCGATGCACCTATTTTGGACTGGGTAAATGAGCCGGGGTTTGGGACCGATGGTATCAATCCTGATTCAGGTGATTCAGCAACCATATTTACTTACAAAATAAATTATATTGATAATAATAACAATTCTCCCGCAAATGGGTATCCAAAGGTAATTATTTATAAAGGGACGACCGTCTTAGGTACTTATGCCATGGGTGAGGTATCTGAAGAAGATATTACTTACACAGATGGTAAATTATATTATTACCCGCTCCAATTTGCGGAGAGCAGGTTTGATTACAAATATAAATTTATAGCGAAAGATTTGCCTGGTATGGATGCGGTTGGTAAAATTCAACTTATGGATGGACCTCCTGTAAATAATCCACCTACCCTGAACTGGACAGGTGAGTTGGGATATACCAATGATGGTATTGAGCCTGATTACGGGACAACAAAGATTACCTATACCTACCGAATTAAATATGTGGATAAAGATAACCATCCACCTCATACAGGCTACCCTAAATTATATATCTATTCTCGAGGAACCCTGACAAATGGTAGTCCTATTCTTATGAATCCAGTTGTCCTAAATGATGGAACCTATACCGATGGGAAGTTATATACCTTTTCAACTAATTTTCCGGAAGGGACATATAGCTATAAATTTGAGGCAAAGGATATGTATCAGTCTGCGGTTATTACCTCAGTTAAACCTGGTCCATCGGTAAATGATGCCCCTTCCTTAAACTGGGTAAATCAAGAGGGGTTTGGGACAGATGGGGTTAATCCTGACCCGGGTCAAACAACGAATAAATTTACTTATAAAATACTCTATACGGATGTAAATAATCTTCCACCGGCAGGCGGGTATCCAAAAATTTATATCTATATAGGAGGTGTGCTCATCTATCCTGGATATATCCTCACAAAGGAAACTGAAGGCAATTATTCTGCCGGGGTGGTCTATTCTTTTCATGAGATTTCCCTTCCTTATGCCAGTGAGGCGTATAGTTATTATTTTGAGGCTAAAAATAGTAATAATGTGCTGGCAATAGGTGAACCGACTACACTTCATTTTGGACCAAAGGTAGAGGGACAAAATTATCCACCTCTTTTATTTTCCACTAGAGAGAAGGAATATTATAGCGATGGAGTAAATCCTGATGCCGCATCCCCTGGAATTTTTACCTTCCATGTAGCCTATTTGGATATGAATGTTAATCTACCGGCGTCCGGGTATCCAGCCGTTGTTATTTCTAAGGGTAATAAACCTTATGGACTGGGAACTTATAGTATGACTTATCTCAATGGAAGCCATTATAAAGGAGCTACCTACTCCACAACCATAACCCTTAATGCTACGGGTACTTATAAGTATAAATTCTATGCTAAAGATATTAAAGGGGCAGTGGCAGTGGGACCTTTTACCGTACTTAAAACCGGTCCAAAGGTTAGTCATGCCCCAAAATTGGAGTGGGCAGGTAGTCCTAATTTTCAAACGGATGGATTAGACCCTGAGGAAGGGATTGTTAATGAAACATATTTTACATTCAAAGTCCGATATAAAGATGAGGATGGTGATGCACCGGGAACGAATTATCCTAAAATCTATATTCTTGATAATGAAACCCCGGTAGGAAATGTCAAAATGGTAGTTGAATCTGGAACTGATTATAAAACCGGTAAGATTTATTACTATATTTTAAAATTAGGAGTTATAAGTGATAATTACAAATATTACTTTGAGGCTAAAGATACAATGGGAGTTTTAGCCATAGGGACTCCAACATTAAAGAAGTCGGGTCCAATAGTAAAACCAAAACCTCCCGCCTCCCCGGAGATTACCCAAACATTAGAGTCTCTGGAGATATTCAACTACCCTAATCCACATTCCGGGAAAACGACTATCTGTGCTAAAACCAACCTCCTTAACGGGGTTAGCGTAGATATGCAGGTAACGGTATATAATATTGTGGGTGAATTAATCTGGGAAAAGTGGGGAATGGAAGAGGTAGATCCTGTGTCCGGAATAGCCGATGTAGTGTGGGAAGATAAAAATATCGCCAGTGGCATCTACCTCTATCGGGTAACGGTTAGTTATAACGGTAAGACAATGCAAAAGATAAGTAAGATGGCTATTACGAGATAAACCTAACTCATAGACGGAATCCAATCTTTAGCCTTTCATAAATGCTTTCAAAGAGTGTCCCTCTTTTCCTCTTTTCTTCCCCCAGAATATTTATAGACCCGAGCTAAAAATCTCTTAGTTAAAGTAATGATAAATTTTATATCCTCCGGGTCTTTATCTTTAAGGAGCAAAACTAATTTTTTAATTAATAAATCTGATTTGCTAAAGGCTTTCATCTCCTGGTGTAGGTTAATATCTGTATCAGTTTTGACAAAATAATCAACATTTACTTCTAATACCTGAGCAATTTTAACTAATGTTCTTAAAGAAGGATATTTCCACCCTCGTTCAATTTGACTGATATATCCAGATTCTAAATCTACCCTTTCTGCTAATTCCTCTTGAGTCAGTCCTATATTTTTCCTTAATTCCCTAATTTTTGTTCCAATTTGTTCTTTAATATCCATAACACCTTTTATTATACTCGATTTTACTCTAAAATTGAAGTAACTATATGATTAATTTTATTATTAACTATTTGTAAAATTTTAAAAATTTCTCTTGACAAATTAACATTTTTATGGTATGTATAAAAAATGGTATATATAAAAAGAGGATGCCAAATGTGTATTATAATTAAAAAACCATAGACAATCTAAGGTAAAATCTGTAGGATTGCCTTATTCTTTTGGAGGTTGATGTAAAATGAGAAAAAGGATTTTTTTAGGGTTGGTAGTTGTTTTAGTTTGTGTAGGTTATTATAGTTTAGTTAGTTTTGCTCAAGATAAGGAGGAGATACTCAGTCTTGTCTACCAAAGACCTTATCCTGAAATGGAAAAAACTAAAGCGTTGAAGGAGGAAGTAGAATATAGTCCTCTTTTCCTTGAAGAGGCAGAATTTACGGCAAAGGAGATGCCTGCTTTGAGTAAATTCATGACAAAAAGCAAAAAACAGTCTGTGTCAATCTGTTACCCAAAGGTGGTCTTATTAAAAAAAGGCGAAGAAGGGATAGGAAAAGTTCCAGAATGCGAATTATTATTTTTGGACAAGTTTGGAAAGATAACAAAAAGATATCCAATAGATTGGGAGGATGTATTCTGGTTGTGCTGGTTCACCGGGAATCGGACTTTTTCATTCAAAAAAATGCGAATTTTTTGATGGGGATCTGCCCCAAATTCCGAGGTCTTTTTATGCATAAAAAGAAACTTAAAATTGTCATAGTATTATCAAATTTATAAGGTG
>JBDRHR010000172.1:0-19722 GCA_043816605.1 Nitrospirota bacterium | reverse complement strand
AGATGTAGTCGGTTTGAAGATACTTGATGTCCGTAATCCATCCAAACCAACATTAAAAGGGTATCTATCGAATCCGACTTGGAAAACAACCAGGATATGGGTAAGAGACAATTACGCTTATGTAGCTGATGAGGCTAATGGGCTAAAGATATTTGATATAAGCAACCCATCAGCACCTACTTTAAGGGGAAGTTTAGATACAGATGGTGGCACATGGGATGTCTATATTCAAGGTAATTATGCCTACCTTGCAGATTTTGATAAGGGGTTAAAAATTGTAGAGATAACAAATATTTTAGAACCCAAATTGACAGGGAATTTATCACTCGGAGGAAAAGCTTTAGGGATTTATGTAAGTAATAATTATGTATATGTCGCCGATGGTGAAGATGGGTTGAAGGTTGTAGATGTGAGTAATCCTGCTAACCCTTTGCTAAAAGGTAAGCTACATATAGAAGGAGTTTGCTGGGATATTATCGTTGTTAATAATCTTGCTTATTTGGCATGTGGGTCTGGAGGATTGAAGGTAGTCGATATTAATGATGTTAAAAGTCCTACAATCATAGGAGATTTAAAGACCTGTGAGGCACGAGGGGTTTATGCAACAGAAAATTACCTTTACTTAGCAGATGGACAGAGTGGGTTAAAGATAGTAGATGTAAGTAATCCTTCTAACCCTATTCTGAAAGAAAGTCTGGAAATGGACGGCTTTGCACGGGGAGTCTTTGTCTCAGGTGATTATGTTTATGTAGCAGATGGGGATGGGGGAGGGGTGGTATGCTCTTTAAAAGAGTAAAGGGGTGTTGAAAGTCTTAAGAACTTATTATGCTATACGCTGAATTTCTACTGTGAAAAAGGAGGGAATTTAAAATGTCAAAGGTTAATAATTTTGTTGATTGGGAAATTAACCAATTAGTTAAAACAGGGATTTATTCTGACAAGGATGCTGTACTACGAAGTGCTGTCAGATCTCTTTTTCAGGTTCAACCTGAATCAAAGATGAAGATGGTTGCTACTGCTTATAAATCCGGTGAGATTAGTATTGGAAAATCAGCAGAGATAATGGGGGTTTCTCAAGAAGAGATAAAGGAGATTTTTAGAGAGGCAGGGGTTAAATTCCATCTTGGTCCATCAACTATTGATGAATTAAAGAAGGATGTGGAAAATGCATGAACCAGATTTGGTCATACACAACCCCGAAGGGGTGACATTATTATAGCAATTAAAGGCAGGGGATACCAGATTCGCAAACAAAGGGAAACCGGGATTATTACGAATAATTGTGATTGTTCTACAATAATATCACCCCTTCGGGGTTTAATTGGTGCGGGTGACATCTAACTACAATAATATCACCCTTTCAGGGTTTAAGAAGGCTGATTGCACAGGTCGGAAAGTTTTTAGGTAAAGGAGGGAATTAAAATAATGAGTAAAAAAGACGAAAAGAAGAAAGATTCTACAGATGATCCATCTTCCCATTTTATCCCTACAGTTAAGAAGTGGTTTTTTAATTCAATTCCTACTATTTTTTTTAAATCACTAATCATTGCTATTGTTGTAATACTAATCATTGCTATTGTTATAAGTTTTTTATATCCTGTGATTAAAGATTTCTTGCCTTTGATATGCCCATCGTGGAAAGTAGCTTCAGATAAAGTAGATTCAAATATAGAGATATTATCTGCTAATCTGAAATTACTAACTCTCTTGGTTACTATTACTGCCATATTTATTGGTTTCTTATCCTATACTACAAAAAAAGACTGGGAGAAATTTAAGGAAGAGTTTGAAAAAGACTGGGGAAAATTTAAAGAGGAGCAAGAATCAGTAAAAAAGGAGACGCAGGAAAAACTTAAAGAAGTGGAGAATCGTGTAGAAGACATAACCTTCGTAAGAGATTTAAAGAAAAAAGTAGTTGATGATCCTAGTCTTCAAGAATCTGAGTCATTTGAGGAGGTTAAAAAGCTTCAAAAACATTTTTTTGAGGAACAACTTCATAGTGCTTGGGAACTTTATGCAGTTGGTAGATATTTTGAAAGACAAGCAGATTATGAAAAGGCATTAAAATATTATAATAAAGCAATCCAAGAGTTAATTGGCAATGATGAAGATGAAAAAGATAGAAATCCATCGAATCAACAATTAACTGAATCCTCGAAATCGCTTAAGCATATTTATCAAGCTAAAGGGAAGGTATTATCTGAGCAAGGTGATGAGTGTTTTAAAAAAAAGGACTTTACGGCAGCAAAAGAGAAATATGAATCTGCAATAGAATCGATTAACGAGGCATATAAAATCAGTGGGGAGAAGTACGCATATAGTCTCTATACTGTGGGCAATAGTCTTATGGGAATAGCAAAGGTTTTTAAAGAAGAAAATAGTATCTTTGAGAAGAACAAAAAACTTAAGGAGGCATTAGAAAAATTTAAGGAAGCTATTGGAAAGAAAGACCCAGAGTCAAAGGAATGGTTCGGATCCTTTTATTATAACAAAGCTGCGGCTCATGCTTTAAAAAATGAAGAAGAGGATATGGATGAGGTTATTAAAGAATTGAGGGAAGCCTCAAAATTAGGAGTTAAAGGTCCTCTATCTAACCCAGGATTAAACCCTGATTTCGATAATTTAAAAGGTAACATAGAGTTTGAAAAATTATGTCAATATTGGAGCAAAGATAAATGAATACAGTAACAATTTCTACTCTAACACCTGCCATCCAGCGGACAGTTATATCGCTCTGCAATATTATTGATGAGCTATATAAAAAGGATATTGAGCTTTCAAGAATAACCAAGACGGCAAGTTTATTATTGTTAAGTGGACTGAGTCTTAACTCAATACCTCAAAAGATAGTCCAACGGTGTATATCAGAACAGAAAGAAGATGGCGGCTGGGTAGATGTTGGAGATACAATGTGGAGTACGCTATTATTGAGTCTTTATAATGGTTATAAAGATAGGGTGAGTAAGGGTTTAAAGTGGCTCAAAGAACAAATGAGAGACGACCATAGCTGGGGAAGGTCAAAACGGGATATGGGAAGAATTCCTGTAACAGGCAGCCTCCTTTATTTTTTGCCGGAATTGGCTGATAAGAGAAGTCTGCAATGGCTTGAGAGGACATGGATTAAGGAATGTTACTCAATTACCTACAAAGCCTCCTATACCTTAATGGCTTTCAGAAAGAATAATTACCAGCCGGAAGATAAGCATCTTATAAAAAATACTGTAGAATGGCTTGTGGGTGAGCAGAGTGAAGATGGGGGCTGGAAACCCTGGAAGGCACATCCTGTTGAGAGTAATGTTCTTTGTACAGGTATTTCATTGATAGGTCTGTTGCAATATCCGGAATTTGTTGACAAGACAACTATTGAGAGAGGGATAGATTGGTTAATTCAAAACCAACTTCCTAATGGATTATGGAGATACCATCAAATTGAAGATGGTGCTTCATGGGGATTGATTAGTTTAAGTTTATCTGTTAGATACTTAGAAGGAAGGTAATCGTTCATGGTTTGAAATTGGAAATTAGAAATTAGCACAAAAGCAGAATCTTTTCTTCCCAATTTCCAATTTCTAATTTCAGCGTTCCGTGAACGCTTACGAAGGAAGATAGGTTATGAATAAAAGGGTATTGTTCATCTTCCCTCCCCCTGATAAATTAAAGGAGACAAGATTTGGGGCACCACTTGGTATCTTATACTTATCTTCGGAGTTAATAAGTGCCGGCTATGAGGTAAAATTAGCCGATTTCAATGTAGAAAAGTATGACCTTGATAAAATAAGAAATTTATTAGAAGGTAAAGATATTGTAGGTATTTCAATCCCCAGTTATTCATTGAATAACGGCTGTAAAATCATCAGAGACATCAGGGAGATAAGCTCAGATATTCCCATAGTTGCCGGTGGGCCAGATTGTATCCTATTTCCCAGGTTGGTTGAGGGGACGGATGTTACTGTTATAAATGAGGCGGAAGATACAATTGTAGCTATCTTTGATTCTATCCTAAAGAGGAGGGATTTGTCTAAATGCCAAGGGGTAATTTTTAAAGACCAGGTTACTGGTGAAGTTAAATATGGAGTTTCACCTGTTCTTAAAAATAATCTAAATCATATCAAATTCCCAGCCCGTCATCTTATAAATAATTATGCCGCTTGTGGTGGTACTCAAATAAAAAGTCCTAATCTTCCAAAATCTACTTTAATGTTGACTTCAAGAGGATGTCCTTTTCATTGTAGGTTTTGTGCTCGAGATGCATTGTCGTATTCCAATTACAGAGAAAGAAGTGTCGATAATGTTTTGGAAGAGATTGAAGAAATTTATCGGGCAGGATATAAGGTTTTATGGATTAGTGATGATAATTTTACGGTGAATACTGATAGGGCTTATAAGATAATGGAGGGTATTATCAGTCTTAATCTCAAGATAGTATTGGCGTTTAGTAGTTGGGTTGGGGCTGCAAATGAGGATTTATTTCTGAAGTTCAAAGAAGCAGGAGGGCGAATTATAAGCTTTGGTTTAGAATCCGGTAATCAGGATGTGTTAGATTTTTACAGGAAACCAATAACCTTAGATAAAATTCGTTATGCGGTTGAATTAGCTGATAAGTGTGGTTTATTTACAGCTGGTAATTTTATCTTTGGATCACCGATGGAGACAAAAGAACACCTACGAAAAACCCTTGAATTTGCTGAAAGATTACCATTAGACACGGTAAATTTTAAGGTATTAGGATATATGGCCGGCTCTAATCTATGGGCTGAGGCTGTCAAAGATGGGAAAATATTAGAGGATGAAAGAAATGTCTTTGCCGATAAGAAGCGTGGGTTAGGGAATTTTGATATTGAAGAATTACTGGAATTTACTAAATCTGCATATAAGGAGTTTTGCCATGATAAAAGGCGGCAGGAGCGACTAAAAAATAAGATTAAAAGATTAGGATTACCATATCCCATATTGATGAGGCAATAAAGATGAAGAAAAAAGTTTTACTCCATGAAATGACCAGAGGTTATTTTGAGGAATATCTTAAAGAAAATCCAAAGGCAGTGGCTATTATACCCTTAGGTTCAATTGAACAACATGTCCCACATTTACCGTTAGGAAGTGATATGCTTTCAGCTTTGGAAAGAAGTATCAGAATAGCAGAATTAACAGATTCTTTTGTTGTCCAGCCCTGTCTGTCTGGATATTCACCGCATCATCTGGATTTTAAAGGTACCATTTCGTTTAAAACAGAAACTTTGATAGCTGTCCTAATGGATACTATCGAAAGTCTTAGAAAACATGATGTCCAAAGGGTTCTCTTTGTTAATACTCATGCCGGCAATGAACATATTATAGGGTATGTTAAAAAAGAAGCAAGTTTAAGATTTGGAGTTATGGTAGCCTCTCCCAGGATATATTTAGAAGATTCTCAACAGATTCTGGATAAACGAAAATATAAGGAGTTAGATATTCATGCCGGCAGGGGAGAGACATCAGTAATGCTGAAACTCAAACCTGATTTAGTGGAAATGGAAAGAGTGGTAAACTGGAAACCCTCGGTTAAAATATCACCTGAATTAAAGGAATTGTTGAAAAAAGAACCTAAGACAGAAGTTGACAAATTGTTAATAGAGATTTTACTCCCTATTAAGACTATTGATATTACAGATACAGGTATATATGGATTTTTAGACCCTAATGATGCTGACCCTATGAAATATGACCTTGAAAAGTCAATTGAACCTGTTGTAGAGTTTATAAAAAGGTGGAAGGAGTTTTAAGGATTGAAAGATGTTCACTTCGCTTGAGAATGTAATAAAGTGTTATTCAGATGATAATTTTTATGAAATACAAGGGTTGAATCCTTTAGTAGTTGAATATACAAATGGGTTAAGTGGAGCGGTACTTGACTTAGGAGCGGGTACCGGCACCAATAGTAACTACTTACTGAAAAAAGGGTTTAAGGTAACAGCAGTAGAGATAAATCCCAAAGCGGCTATTTTATTGCGACAATCAGGAATTAGGGTTTTGCAACAAGATGTGACAAAACTTAAATGGAGGAGAAAAGATTATTACTCACTTATCTTATGCCTTTATGTATTTCAACACTTAAAAGACAAAGAGATTGCCAATGTTATCAAAGGAATGCAATATAGTTTAAAAACACAAGGCATAATAATTATTAGCAGTTTTTTAACCCAAAGTAATACTTTCTCGCTAAGAGCATTGAATGATTTTTTCTGTCAGGATAAAAGATTTAAAATTATGGCTAAAGATAACTGGCAAAGATTAGATACCTCTCATAATATACCACATTATCATGAAGGATTTTATGTTGTAGTTCAAAAATAATAGGTATATTTAACTACATATACATTTTTTAGAAAAGATGGAACAACAAAATGAAGGTGCGTTAAAGGAAATAAAGAAACTCATAAGATTAGAAGTTATTAAAAACCAGGGAAAAGGAAGGGAACTCCATTATATCCTTCAATTAGGTTGGCAATGAGGTTGGCGATTTGAAAAAAGGAGAATTTCTAAATCATGAAAAAATTACTCTTACTTTGGTTTATTCTTGGTCTAAGCAGCTGTGCCCATACACCGATACGGACATTGCCGGACAATATCAAATCTATTTATATTCCTATATTTACTAATCAGAGTTTTCAATATGGGTTAGAAGAGGCTCTTACCAATATGGTCATTGAGGAATTTATTAAAGATGGGCGGTTGGAGGTAACAGATAGAAAATCAGCAGATGCGGAATTAACCGGCACGATTATTTCTTATGAGAGAGTACCGTTTTCTTATGGAAAAGAAGGTGATGTGGACAAATATAGGGTCTCTATCTCGGTAAGATTTGAGCTGACTGATGTCCTTGACAACAAACTTCTTTGGCAGGAGCAATATCAGGAGATAGTTTTGTATATTCCACCGACATCATCTTATGAATCAAAGGAATTTGACATTACCTCCGAGCAAGAGGCTATTCATAAGGCACTTTCAAAGATTGCCTATTATATCGTTAATAGAACAATTAAGGATTAAGGTAACAGTTCAGCCACAAAGTCACAAAGACACAAAAGAGGGCAAAATCCGAAATCCGAATATCGAAATTCGAAACAAATTCAAAATTATAATGTCCAAATGTTCAAAACTTCTCGTTTTTGTTATTTGAATTTTGGTCATTTGGATTTATTTCGAATTTCGATATTCGAATTTTGGATTTATAAAGTTATAATCTTAGTGGCTGAACTGTTACGGATTAAGAGGAAGCAATGGAAGAATATAGACCAATAAATTATCAGACTATACTCGCATGGATTAACCAGAAAAAGCTTGCACCTATTTATCTATTTTTAGGCGAAGAGGAGTATCAGAAGGAAGAAATAATCTATAGAATAAAGAAGCTTATCTTTCCTACCTCGCAATCTTTGGAATTTAACTATGATGTTTTTTATGGGGATGAAACAGATGCCTCGACCATCATTGCGGTGGCTAATAGCTTTCCGATGATGCATGAGCGAAGGATGGTGGTTATTAAAAGGGGTGATTCTATGTCTGCCCCAAACAAGAAGTTACTTGCCTCTTATGCCGAAGACCCGGCTAATTTTACCTGCCTTATTTTCTTGGCGAATAAATTGGAAGCAGGCAATTTGCTTTATAAGGCGGTGATGAAAAAAGGGACAGTAGTAATGTTTTACCCTTTATTTGATAATCAAGCCGTTACCTGGGTTCAAGCCAAATGCGAGCAAAGGGCAAAGAAAAAAATCTCCACATCCGCCGCGACACTATTTGTACAACGAGTAGGAGTGAATCTTCAATTATTAACTACCGAATTAGAGAAATTGTTTCTTTTGACAGGAAATAAACCTACCATTGAGGAAGAGGATATAATACACGCCTCAGGGGATTTTCATGAAGAAAATATCTTCTCTTTAATAGATGCAATTGGTTACAGAAAGAAGACTGCGGCTTTAACTATATTCAAAAAACTCATGGACAGGGGAGAAGAACCTTTACACATTCTGTATATGATTACAAGACATTTCAGGCTTCTGTGGCAGGCTAAAGAGCTTCAGGAACAAGGCAAACCCCTTATGCAGATAAGCACTGCCCTAAATATAAAATTTAAAAAACAACAAACCACCATCTGGAATCAGCTCAAATTGTTCTCTTATGATAAACTAAAAAGGATATTTGAATTACTGCTGGAAACTGATGTAAGTCTTAAATCCCAGGATTACAAGACTCATTCACTGATTATGGAGTTACTTATAGTCAAGATATGTTGAATAACCTACCTTTTTTGGGTATTTAGTATTTTTTTCTTGCCAAAATAATTAAAATATGATATAATATATCAAATTTAAAGGCGGTAATTGATAATTGGTTAAATGGTAATTGGTTATCAATTACCATTCACCAGTTACCATTTAACCAAATTACCAATTACCAATTAAATTACTAAATTTAAGGAGGATAGAAAACAAGTGTCAACTACTATTTCAATGAAACAACTTTTAGAAGCTGGGGTACATTTTGGCCATCAAACTCAACGATGGAATCCCAAAATGGCTCCTTATATTTTTTCGGAGAGAAATGATATTCATATCATTAATCTTCAAAAGGCAATGAAAGGATTAAAAGATGCCTATAGTTTTATTCAGGAAATGGCTAAGTCGAATAAGTCAATTTTATTTGTTGGGACAAAAAAACAAATTCAAACAGTGGTTAAAGAAGAGGCAATACGATGTGAAATGCCGTATATTACTCAACGCTGGTTAGGAGGAACTTTAACAAATTTTGAGACAATAAAAAAGAGTATTAAACGACTCAATGAGATTAAACGAATGGAAGAAAAAGGAATATTTGAGAAATTACCTAAAAAGGAAGTAGCCAGCCTGAAAAAAGAGATGGATAAATTAGAGAACCTGTTAGGTGGAATTAAGCAGATGAAAGAACTTCCAGGAGCTATATTTGTGGTGGATACTAAAAAAGAAAGAATTGCTATTCTGGAAGGTAAAAAATTAAATATTCCCATTGTAGGTATTGTTGATACCAATGGTGACCCGGAGGAGGTAGATTACTGCATTCCAGGTAATGACGATGCTATTCGCTCAGTAAAATTACTTGCCTCTGTAATTGCAGATGGGATAATAGAGGGTAAGGGATTTAGAGGTAAATCACAACTCGAAGAGTCACATCTTGGAGAAAAGCAGGAAGAAGTATCAGAAGAGGAGGAAATAATCTCTTCTTTGATAATAGAAGATGAAGATGAAGATGAATTACTCCCACAAATTTATGAGAAAATAGACAAAGAGGTTATAGAAAATAATCTTAAAGAAAAAGAAGAAATTAAACAAGAACAAGAATAAGAAAGGAGAGAAGTTATGAATATTAGTGCAGCACAAGTAAAGGAATTAAGAGAGGCTACAGGTGCCCCGATGATGGAATGTAAGGATGCCCTTCAAAAAGCTAATGGGGTATATGATGAGGCATTGAAAATCTTACGAACTCAAGGATTGGCTGTAGCCAAAATGAAACAACAACGCGAAGCTAAAGAAGGACAAATCATTTCTTATATCCATCTCGGCGGGAAACTTGGGGTATTGATTGAGATTAATTGTGAAACAGATTTTGTGGCTAAAAATGCGGAATTCCAGGAATTAGGCAAAAATATTGCCATGCAGATAGCCGCCTCTAATCCGTATGTAATTTCAAAAGACCAGGTTACCGCAGAAATGGTAGCTAAAGAAAAAGAGGTTTACTTAGAGCAGGCTAAAAAATCAGGTAAACCCGAAAAGATATGGGATAAAATGGTTGAAGGTAGAATAGAAAAATATTATAAAGAAATCTGTTTGTTAGAACAACCATATATAAAAGACCCTAATATCTCTGTGGCAGACTACATATCTCAAATGGTAGCAAAGGTAAGGGAAAATATAACCATTCGGCGATTTATCCGGTATGCAGTAGGTGAGAAGAATTAGTTAAAAGTTAAAAAGTTATAAAGTTATAAAGTTAAAAGTTGGGAGTGTAGTAAAAAGACTATTACCTCTACCTCAACTTTTAACTTTATAACTTTATAACTTTTAACTTCCAATAAGAAAAGGTGGAAAAGTGATAAATAGCAAACCTGTTTATAAACGAATTTTATTGAAACTCAGTGGAGAGGTGCTTCAAGGGAAAAAAGGGTATGGAATTGAGGCAGAGGTTATTTCTTCTATTGTCCAACAAATTAAGGATATTAATAATATTGGTGTAGAGGTTGCTATCAGTATTGGCGGAGGTAATATCTTCCGTGGAGTAAGTACCTTTGGGTCACAAATGGATAGAAGTTCGGCTGACCACATGGGTATGTTAGCTACCGTAATTAATGCCATTGCTTTACAGGATGCATTAGAAAAAACAGGTGTATTTTGTCGGGTGCAGAGTGCCATTGAAATGCAAAGAATAGCTGAGCCTTATATTCGTAGAAGAGCTATCAGGCATTTAGAAAAAGGCAGGGTAGTGATTTTTGCCGCAGGAACAGGTAATCCTTTCTTTTCAACAGATACAGCCGCCGCCCTTCGAGCCGCAGAAATTGGTGCTGAAGTTATTTTAAAAGCCACTAAGGTAGATGGGGTATTTTCCAAAGACCCTGTTAAATACCCGGATGCGGTTAAATATGACAATATCTCTTATATGGAGGTGCTTAACCAGAGATTGAAGATAATGGATTCTACGGCTATTTCGCTATGTATGGAAAATAACCTGCCTATAAGGGTATTTAATCTATTAAAACAGGATAACCTTCATAAGATTATCTTAGGTGAAAAAATTGGGACTATAGTTTCTTGAAATAATTATCAATTAATAATTGATAATTGATAATTGATTAAAGGAGGAACATTATGCTAAAAGAAGTTTATAAAGAGGCAGAAGACAAGATGGCAAAGGTTATAGAGACAACACAACATGAATTTGCCACGGTTCGAACAGGTCGCGCCACACCTACCATTTTAGATCATATTCGCGTTGATTGTTATGGTAGCCAACTACCTGTCAATCAACTGGCTACTATCTCTATTCCGGAACCCCGCATGATTCTTATCTCGCCATGGGATAAAGCTGCAAATGAGGCTATCTGCAAGGCGATTATTAAATCTGATTTAAGCCTGACGCCAAATACTGATGGTAATGTTATTAGAATCTCTATTCCGACATTAACCGAGGAGCGAAGAAAAGAATTAGATAAAGTGATTAAGAAAAAAGCTGAGGATGGAAGAATTGCTATCCGTAATATCAGGCACAAAATTAATGATATGATTAAAGAAAAAGAAAAATCTAAGGAAATATCTGAGGATGAATCAAAACACGCTCATATTGAAGTCCAAAAAACAACAGATAAATTTATAGAAAAAATAGACCATTGCTTGATGAATAAGGAAAAGGAGATTTTAGAAGGCTAATGGCAAGAAAGCAAGCTTTCCTTCCACATACATCCGAGATTTTGATGAGAAAAGTAAAGTTATCCACAGCATCAAAATTTGGGATTTCTCATACAGCGAGAGAAGATGAGGCTCGCCTCGATGAATCTTGCTTTGATGAGGCTTGCTTGTTGTCTTCCATAGATAAAAATAAATTACCAGAGCATATTGCTATTATTATGGATGGGAATGGTAGATGGGCAAAAGAAAGAAGGCTACCCCGGGTGATTGGACATCGGGAAGGGATGAAAACGGTTAAAACAGTAGTTAAATTATGCGGTGAGTTAGGGATTAAGGTACTTACACTTTATGCCTTCTCTACAGAAAATTGGACTCGTCCTGAACAAGAAATTAATGCCTTAATGAGGTTGTTGCGTAAATATTTACGCAAAGAAATGGATGAATTGATTCAAAATGATGTTAAATTCCACTTCATCGGCAGACTTGAGCAGTTACCTGAATTAGTCCAGCAGGATTTAAAATGGGCAAAGGAAAAAACCACTAATAATACCGGCTTAATATTAAATCTTGCGTTGAATTATAGTGGTCGGGCAGATATTATTGATGCTATTAAAAAATTAACAGCAGACATTGAAAATGGAACTTGCAGAAAAGAAGAGATTGACGAGGTACTGTTTGAAAAATATCTCTATACCGCCTCTTTACCTGAGCCGGATTTGCTTATTCGGACAAGTGGTGAAATGCGGATAAGTAATTTTTTATTATGGCAAATTGCCTATACGGAAATCTATATTACCCCTATCTACTGGCCTGATTTTTCAAGAAAACACCTTTTATCTGCAATTATAGATTACCAGAAAAGAGAAAGAAGATTTGGCGGAATACTGAAGTAAATTAAAAATTATGAATTAAAAATTAAAAATTGAGGAATGAGAGAATAGTTTTTCCTCAATTTTTAATTCATAATTTTTAATTTTTATTGGAGATAGTAGAGTGAGTTCAACATCTAAAAGAATAATTAGTGCCATGGTCTTTGTTCCCATATTAATTTATTGCGTCTTTTCCAGATATTCCCTTCCCTTGTTTTTATTAATATCTTCAATCATGCTTTTAGGATTATTGGAATTCTATTCCTTAGTTGCCAAAAAACAAAAACAAGGTGGTACACCTTTAAAGTCCTTTAAAGTTATTGGAGTAATTACAAGCCTTGTTTTAGCTTTAATAGCCTATTTCACCCCCACACAATTCCATAAATTATCCCTTCTTTTAATATCCCCATTATTAATAGGTTATCTGCTAACCTTATTTACTAAAAAATATTTTTTAGAGGTTGGTGGGACATTAGCCGGGGTGCTTTATGTTGGTTATTTATTTAGTCATACACTTTTGCTAAGACATCTCCCTAATGGAAGTTTTTATCTTCTCCTGTTATTTTTAATTACCTGGATTACAGATGCCGTTGCTCTGGGTATTGGATTAAAGTTTGGAAGGCATAAATTAGTGCCACATATTAGTCCGAAAAAGTCGGTAGAAGGTGCTCTGGCAGGACTAATAGGTGGAGTTTTAACCTCTGTGCTGGCAAATTTAATCACAGGGATATTTGCAGAACAAACGGCTTTACCCATAAATCACGCCTTAATTTTGGGATTAATATTAGGATTTTCAGGGCAGGTGGGCGATTTGTTAGAATCTAAGATAAAACGTATCGCTGAGGTTAAAGATTCAAACAACTGGATACCAGGACATGGAGGGGTGCTGGATGTTTTTGACAGCGTAATTTTTAATGCCCCAATAATTTATTGGTATGCCGTATTCTTCCTCTAATCGTAAGCAGTCAGGTGGTATATAGCAGTTATTAGTCAAAAATTATCATGAAACAGGTATAAGATTCAAGGGTTCAAGTAAAATAAAGGATTTGCCACTTGAACCTTTGAATCCTGAACCCCTTTAACCCCTTTTTTCTCACACGTAACTGAAGGATTACCTTTATATAACCATATCCATATCTGAATCCCCTAATGTAATAAACCAATTTTCAGGATTTTTTAAAAACTCCATATCTACATCAGGTAATGTAGAGCGGGCGATAAATCTCTGGATAGTGGTTTTGCGGGTAAAAAACCCATTTCTTTTAAGTATATTGTGGTAAAAGGCATCTTTTGGTTCTAAGCAACAAAGAGAATTCACATTTTGCTGTTTAAAATATCTTATTGCCTGCCGAATTAGATTCTTAAAACCCTCTTTTTCAGCCAAGAAGTCAACGATGTAGCCTGTATCCTTGCAAATTCGTAGAACAATATATCCGACTATTTCCTTTTCTTTTTCTGCTAAGAAAATGGCATATTGGACATCCGGACACGCAACAAATCGCCAATTTAAATATTTGCTGTCCCGTATAGAAATAGCATTAAAGTTTTTAGAGATTTGGTTCCAAAATTCATCTATTCGAGAAGGAAATGATGAAATTTGAGTAATGGTTATGAGTGGAGATTTTTTAGCTCCAAAGATGAGGTCAAAGAGTATATTTAAAGGGAGGCTACACCATTTAATTAATAATTTATTCTTTATAAATTTAGCCACGAAATTCTTCAGGTTAAGCGGTCTTTTCATTAAAGGGAAAAAGGCTAAATGGACATCATACCCAGCCATTTTCGTCCATAATTGATATGCGACTTCATTTGAGAAGCCAATATTCAATGGATTTTCCTCATAGGCTTTTTTCATTAAGAGAAACCCTCTGCCACGATATTTTGGGTGGGTCATCAGGTCAACTAACCATGGTGCTTGATAAACCTTCCCTTTAAACAAAAATCTGGTGAATATCCCGGCAATAAAACCGACTAATTCACCTTTATATTCTAAAATTCGGATAAAAGGACCTTCTGCTGGATTATTGGGGTTCTCCTCAAATTCCCAATCCCATCTTCTTTTACTCAATTCTGCCGCCTCTTGAGTCCAAACATCCTTGTATAACCCAAAAATCCCTTCCTTGTCTTCTTTTCTGTAGCTTCTTATTACCCAAAGACTATCCAATTTTTTACCTCATTTTATAATTTAATTTAACAATAAGTTACTAATAATCTATATCAGAAAGATTTCCATTATGACCTACTAAAGTTATTATTTTGTCCTTTTGCTCAAAAAATTGGATTGACCAAAAGATAAATAATATTCCAATCAATAATATGGCTAAAAGACTCCGTACAGGAACATTATGATAGTTTTTATATCTTCTATGAAACTCTTTAAGAGAATAGAATCCTGCTGCGGCAAAGATGGATAAAAAAGGAACTATTGGTAGATGGAATCTACTTTCACCAAAAAAAACAAGATGTATTCCTATATAATAAAGTATGGTGATTAAAAGTAATCCCTTTTTTGCATCAAAGGTAGTAAATAAACAGATTCCCGAAATTGCCAGACATGAGATAATTATAAAAGGCACTATAAGTAGAACTATGAATAATATAAGTATTGATTTAGGGACATGCCCAAAATAATTATGCCCATAAACCCAGGCAAATTCCCTTCCTTCTAAACTTAAAAAATGGCGTAACTTTTTAATACAAAGTTGAAAGAAATTTATAGGATTACGCATGATAAACCCTATACCCTCTTGAAAACTTATACGCTCTCTTTCAATTATATCCTTTGCATTTTTACAATATTTATCCATTAAAATAGGTATAAGTTTCGTTTCAAATCTACCGGTTGCTAAAGGATTATTTCCTATAAGGAAATTATAACCTCCATAAACTTCAATTAGGATAGGGGATTTGTATTTTATTGACATTCTCAGACTCCAGGGTACTATCAAACATACAACAGTAAAAATAAAGACCAAGGCACTCTTAAATGCAATTTTTTTATCCAGACCAATTGTAAAAATCCAAATAGATATAAATAAAATAAATGGTAATATGACCGGGCGAGTGAAACTTGCTAAACCCAAAACAATTCCACTAAAAATAAAATAGATGAGTTTCTTTTTAGAATAAGCAAGAAATAGTGTATAAATAAGTAAGCAGAAAAGTGGTATGAAAAGATTTTCTGAGAGGATAAAGGTAGTATAAGATATTAAAGAGGTATAAAATGCAGTAAAGAGTGAAGCAAGTTTTCCTACCTTTGAGTTGAACGCCTCTTTTCCAATAAAGTAAACCATTAAACATGTAAAAGTGCCTAAAAAAACCTGAAAGATTCTAACAGCCAAATAACTATGTCCTAAGAAAAAGTAAATTATCGCAAGAAATAGTGGATAAAGAGGACCTCTATCTGGTAATTCGTACTTTCCATGAAGAAGGGCTAAAGCATGGTTATCGTAATCTATCATGTCTGAAAATACTCCAGCATCAGATGTTAGAAATATAAATCCCAATCTAAGGAATAGAGATATTCCCATTAATAAACAAAGAAATTTTCTTTCCTCTTCAGGAAGTAACAATTTTATTCTTTCTTTAAATCTCTTGAACATTTCAAAACCTCTTTTAATTATCTGTGATTCAGACAGTAGAGTATGGACATTAGATATTATATTTTGAGCCGTAAGCCAAAAAACCAAGACCTGGAATAATCTTTAATTTATGGTCTAAATACTGGAAAAGATTCCAAATCTTCTTAAAATGAACATGATTAAAGCTTACTTTTTTTCTTAATATTGGAATAAGTAACATAAGCCATATTAGACCACTAAAAAAGCCTCCTTCTATAATCCTAATATTTGATAATCCGGCTTTGGTCATTCTTTCTTTCAATTCTTTTTTAGAGAAAGGCTCTTCATAGCCAAATGACCATGTATTTCTCTTTTGTGAAATATATCTATACACATTTAAAGGTAGATAATACTTGTTTGGCACAGTTAGGACACATATCCCCTCGGGTGATGTTATTCTGGCCATTTCGTTGAATACAATCTGCCTTTGTTTCCCTGAGAAATGTTCATTCAACCCACCACTCCAAACAAAATCAAAAGAATTCTCCTCAAAAGGTAATGAGCAGACATCACCTTTAATAAAACAAGCCTCTACGCCCAAAATATTAGCATTTTTATAAGAGGTTTGTAAAGCTTTATCTGACCTATCAAACAGGTATGGTTTAAATTTCAATTTTTGAGCCAGAAGTAATGTTATTATACCTGAGCCTGCACCAATTTCTATTATTCTCACATTATTGGTCTTTTTAAGCATCTTCAGAAGTTTTTCTACCTCTGAAAATACTATTCCTTTTTCATTGTCTTCCTTGTTAAATTCATCTTTTATCTCCTTTTCCCAGAACAAATCCCATTCTTTAATAAAAATCCCTCCTTAGTTATCTGGCAAATCCTAAAATTTGTTAAAGAATCTTCTCTTTTGACAATGCCTTTAAATTTAACCACCTTTTTATAAACTCAATGTCTTGTTGAGTCAGTATCCTTGTTTTAACTATCAAGAGAATATAAATGGATATGAAAATTATCGCCGTAATTAAAAGATTAATTATACCTGATAAATTAAGAAGGCAAACAGGATAAATCAGTAATCCACAAATACCTGCTACGGTAAATATTCTGAAAAATTTTTTCCAGGGGAAAATGCTTACAAAATTCACTTTTAATGCAGATTTTATAATGAAAAAATAAAAGAATATGGAGATATACGCCGAAATCAAGATAGCAATTGCCGGACCTATAAAACCAATGGTTTTGACAAGCAAAAGATTAAGGGCAAGATTTGATATAAAAAATATTATTGCTCCTATAAGGATAGCTTTAGTTTGTCCCATAGCCTCAAGAACTTCACCAAAAAGGGTCATTCTTAATGGAAGGGCGCATAAATAAACCCTGAATGGTCCAGTACTTTCAAGGTAATTTTTAGTGAACAGCACGGTGATAACATCCTCAGCCATAACAAATAAGAATACAAATATCGGCAAAACGATTAATGTGATTTTGGTTATGTATTTATGCCATAGTTGAATTAATTCATCACCACGGGATTGATGATACAACTCACTAAATTTTGGGAATAAAACATTTCCTATAGGTAAAAATAATAACTCAAGTAAGGCTATCTTTGAGGTGCCAACAGCATATATCGCATATTTTTGAGCAGAAAAAAATATAGATATTACAAGTTTATCTATCATCATCCCCAATCCTCCAACTATATCAGAGAACCCTCGTGGAAGAGAATAGGATAATTGTGAATGTAATAATTGAGGAGTCCAACTAAATTCCCAATTTTTCATTAAATATAAAGTGTACCAGAATATTAAAAAGAAGTAAATAATAGAAGATAATACCATCCAAAAAAATATCATATTTAACCCATATCCTAAAAGTAATGGGATTATAGTTATTAGAAGGGAAATAACACTGCTCAACATAGAGATAATCGCAGATAATTTTTGCCTATCCAGAGAAAGTAGTAATGGATTAAGATATAAACCTGGAAAGTTAAAGATTAATGATATACTAAAAATTTTTAGTAACTTTACTAACAAGGGATTATGAAAGTACTCTCCAATATTTTTAGAAAAACACCAAAGAGAAAATGAGGAAATTAACCCTAACAGAAATAATATACCAATTGTCTGAAGGATGAATCCCGCTCGTTGTGTTTTTAGGATAGGGATAAAATAATATATACTCCTTGGGATAGCTAAAGTAAAGATAGTTGTAATTATTCCTGAAATAAGCATTACCTGTTTATAGGTACCATAATCAGAGACCGGCATTATTCTAACCATAATAATGCTCAGGAATAATCCTGCTATTGTGCCAATAAAATTTCCTAACATAACTATTGTAATTCTATCTGAAAGAGAAAATTTTGCCATGTTCTTACCTCGCCAAACTTTATGAATCCTTTGTTAGATTAGTTGGTATGTGAGTATAGCAACAAACTACCGGATTCTCTATGATTTTTCTATTTCCTTCTATCCTCACGCAGGTATTTGCCTCAAGCCAGGAGTCACAGTTATTGCAGATTGATACCTTATCGTATTCTCCTTTTAAGTGATATTGTCGTATCTTCTGAAATTCCTTGCTAAACCATATCTTACGCAATGAGGTGTTATGAACATCCCCCAGTATAACCTCTTCTGCCCAATCATCACAACACAAGGCTACTAAACCATTCCATGAAATAACCATCATCTGCCATAATCGATTGCAGGGCACTCTTTGGACTAAAGGGTAAATTTTTTCATGAAGCAAGTGACGGCCTGATTCTACGCGGTGTGCCGAAATAAGCACTTCATCAACCAATGGAAACCATTTGTCAATTATATCTGAAATCTCGCCTTTGTTTTCCTCTAATTCTACGGTCATTATCCTCACCTTTATATTTGCCTGACTATCTTTTTTTAATCTCAGTAGTGCCTCTATATTACTAACTACCCTTTCAAAGTTTGACCCTAATCTAATTCCCTCATGGGTTTGTTTTCTGATGCCATCTATACTAATGGCTATGATATCTAATCCTGCATTGATGAGCCTTTCTGAGATTTTTGGGGTTAATAAAGTCCCATTGGTAATTATGTGTGTCTTACATCCTGCCTCTTTCGCATAATGGACCATTTCAATAATTTCAGGATGAATCAATGGTTCTCCTGCACCTATTGGACTAACCATAACCTCACCATATTCTTTGACTTCATCAATTATCCTTTTGTATAAATTCATTTCCATTAATCCTTCTTTACGATGGATTCCTACCCCAGTTTCTTTAGAATGTTGTGGACACATCCGACAATGTAAATTACATCTGTTAGTTACCTCTATAACAATATTTTGTGGGGGATAAATAGCAGGCGGAAAAACCCTTCTGATTTTTTTTCTCATACCAACAGGAAGAATTTCTTTAACTTTATTGATTAATCCTTGCTTAATTTTTGTCATTTTTGTTTAATGAATTATAACATCATAAGCTATAAAAGTCAAGTTTTTGTTTTTTTGGTAATCGGTCAGTTATCGGTGGGAAACAATAACTCCGCTCTTTAGAGCGGAGGGAAGGAAAGAAACACCCCAAACCGGGCTTTAGCCCTGAAAGATTAATGTTATGGCTTATGTAAATCATGGCTAAAGCCGGGTTAGTTGTGTTGTCGGCATCTCCGCCATAAATGACGGAGTTAGTAGAAATCTGAGCAATTTCCCTCCCAAAGACTGACCCATTACTTTTTTTGTGAAAAATCTCTGTAATCGCAAAGTGAAAATGTCCTGATTTAATGATGTTATAATGTTCTCAAGAAAAGAAGCATTATGGAAAAAAGGACATTAAAATCAAAAGAAGAAAAAGAGTAACTAAAAGATTAAGAAAGATATATAGCTAAT
>JBDRHR010000171.1:0-19878 GCA_043816605.1 Nitrospirota bacterium | reverse complement strand
TGTAAAATTGATAATGGAAAATTGAAAATTATATCATTTACGCATTCTCATTTTACATTTTTTATTTTACAGTACCCATTTTACAGTTTTATCACCCGTTTTATCAATTACTACTTCAGATGGCTAAAGTGTTACAAAATTATGAGATAACCCTTATTCTCCGCCCTTGGATTACAACCAAATATTCAAACAACCAACCTATTTTTAATAAACTATTAAATACCGGTAAAATACCACCTAAAATAATATTACTAAATTATCCCGATGAATTATTTCTTCACCATATTCATATCCTAATATTTTCTCTATTTCATTGGTTTGTTTGCCTTTTATTTTGAAGAGGTCATTTTTGGAATAGCCTATTAATCCTTTAGCTAATTTTCTGTCTTGTTTATCTTTAATTATAACCGCATCTCCTTCATCAAATTTACCACTTATCTCTAAAATCCCGGAAGGTAAAAGGCTTTTTCCTCTGTTTAAAATAGCCTCTTTTGCCCCTTCATCAATTATTATCTCACCCAACTCTTTTAAGTGATACATTATCCATCGTTTACGACTACTTAATTTATTCTCTTTTGCCACAAAGGTAGTGCCGCTACCAGGCGAGCAAGCTCGCCTGGTACCTGATTTTTCCCCCTCTAAAATCTCTGTAATAATTCCTTTCTTTTTACCATTGCAGATTATCACCGTAATTCCTGATTGGATAGCTATTTTAGCCGACTCAACCTTAGTTTGCATTCCGCCGGTAGAAAATTTACTTGTTGTCCCGGCAGATATTTTTGTAATCTCAGGGGTTATCTCTTCTACAATTGGAATCAACTCACCCGACCCCGAATATAATCCATCAACATTACTCAGTATCAGCAATAAATCTGCCTCAACTAATTGCGAGACTAAAGATGCGAGGGTATCATTATCCCCAAATTTTAACTCATCTACGGCTACCGTATCATTTTCATTAATAATAGGTATGACTTTATATTCTAATAATTTTGAAATGGTATTGGAGATATTGATATAACTTTTACGGCAGGAGAGGTCATGATGGGTTAATAGTATCTGGGCAATAGTTTGCTCATATCTTTTAAATAATCCTTCATATATCTCTATCAGTATATTTTGTCCAACTGCGGCGGCTGTTTGTTTCAGAATAATAGCTTTAGGTCTTTCTTTTAATCCTAACCTCTGCATCCCGGCACCAATTGCACCAGAGGTAACAATAATAAATTCACGCTCACCTTGAAGGTGCAATCCGGCTATCTCCTCTACAATGTGAGAAAGATATTTAGTGCTTAAATTTCCATCTTCATCGGTTAATATACTTGTCCCGACTTTAACAACTATTCGTTGCATCTTTCCTCATTTCCAATTAGTTGAAGGTTGAGGAGTTAAGGAGTTAAGGAGTTAAGAGTTGAAGAATATACTCTCAACCCTAACTCCTCAACCCCTCAACTCTCCTCAACCCTAACCCCTCATTTCCAATGTAGTGCCAATCATTTCAATGAGTGTATTTATTCCCTCTTCCTGCAAGGCGGAAATAGGTATAGGTACAATGCCTATGGAATTAAAATACCGACTTACCTTTTTAAACTCTTTTTTTGCATCTGGAAGGTCCATTTTATTAATGACGACAATCTGTCTTTTTTTGAGCAAATCCTGACTGTATAACCCTAATTCTTCATTTAAGGTATTATATTGTGCTATTGGGTCTTGTGAAATATCTAAGATATGAATTAAGGTATTAGTTCGTTCGATATGTCGCAGAAATCTATATCCAAGTCCAACCCCTTTATGGGCATCTTTAACTAAACCGGGTATGTCGGCAGAAATTATAGATGTCCATTCATTTAGTTTAGTCATCCCTAAATTAGGATATAGGGTAGTAAATGGGTAATCTGCAATTTTGGGTTTAGCTTTAGAGATTTTAGAAAGCAAGGTTGATTTACCAACATTGGGAAAGCCTATTAATCCTATTTGAGCGATTAATTTTAATTCTAAATTTAATACCCTTTTTTCGCCTGGTCTACCTTCGTCTGCAATTCTTGGTGCTTGATTTGTAGAGGTAGCAAAATGGCTATTCCCTCGTCCTCCTATCCCACCATAGGCAACAATTATTTGTTGATTATGGTGGATTAAATCACCTAATAGTTCATTAGTCCCTGCATCAAAAATTTGTGTTCCCACCGGTGCTATAATGAGACAATCTTTACCGTTTTTCCCATAGCAGTTACTACCTTTTCCATTAACTCCATTTTGTGCTTTGTAAAAGTGTCTTCCTTGAACATCAAGCAAGGTAATTAATCCTTCATTAGCTTGAAAGATTACATTCCCACCTTTTCCGCCATCACCGCCATCAGGTCCACCAAAAGGAACATATTTCTCCCGTCGAAAACTTACACACCCTTTTCCACCATTACCCGATTGAATTGTTATTTTTGCATGGTCAACAAGCATAATAATAGGGGTCAGGGGTTAGGGGTCAGGGGTCAGGGGTCAGGAAAATCCTGTACCCTGTACCCTAAACCCTAAACCCTATACCCTGATTTTCCCTCCTACGAAGTAATACTTCTATGAAGTAATAACACTAACTACTTTTCTCCCACCCTGAGAATGGAATTTCACACAACCGTTTATCTTAGCAAACAAGGTATGATCTTTGCCTAAACCTACATTTTGTCCTGGAAAAAACTTTGTTCCGCGTTGTCGGACAATAATTGTTCCCCCACTGATGAACTCACTATCAGACCGTTTCATACCCAACCTTCGTCCCGCACTATCACGACCGTTTCTACAACTCCCCATTCCTTTCTTATGTGCCATTTTAGAATTATCCTCCTTTCTGTTTTTGGAGTAAAAGAACTTACTCTCATACTCCACAAGTATCTATTTTTCTTTTGTTTCCTTTTTCCTATTTAGCTTAAAGACAACTGATTCAATAATATCTGACAGTAAATCTTCATCATCACGGGATTTAATTAGAATACCATCTTTGGCTAATATTTTCTTAGCTATATCCATAGATAAATCTTTTTTATCCTTGTGAGTAACTTCACCTGTTGAGGTATGAAAATACTGTTCAGAACCCATAACACCTATCTCTGCCGACTCCAGATATTTATCCGTATAGTCCTTACCAAATCTCCTTTTTATTACACTGGCTAAATAAGCCACCGCTAAAGGTAATAAAAAATTGAGAATAGTCCCAATTATCAAAAGACAAACCAATAATTGTATTATTGAAACTTCATTCATTTGTTTATACACTCCTTTCTATTAATTTCAGTAACTATTTAGGTTGTTTAGGCTGTAGGCTATTAGGCTGTTAGGTAGGAGGAGGAAATCTCATACCTTCAGTCTAACAGCCTAATAGCCTACAGCCTAATTGCCTATTCCCTACAGCCTATCCACCTGAACAGTTATTAATTTCATATATTCCTTATATTCCTTCTCAATTGCTTTTAATCCTAAGACCATTGTTTCTAATATAGCCTCAGTTGCAACGAGGCAAGCCTCTATTTGAAGGGATTGTTGGGGTATTTCTTTAATTCTAACTTTTAAATTCCCCTTTTCCTTATTTATTTCTAAATTTATCTTTAGATATTCTTGTAATCCTAAAAGCGTAGTTTGTAGTAGTGAAGATACAGCCGCACAGACTATATCTTCACCCAGTTTTGCGAAATCTGCATGTCCGGTAGCTTCAAATTGGACAATCTTTCCTTTGACATCACGAGTAACAGTAACAATGACCATTATATTTCAATGGCTTTAATGAGTAATTTAGTATAATCTTGCCTATGACCTGCTTTTCGTTGATAATGTTTTCTGCGTCTAAACTTTACAATAATAATTTTTTTCCCGCGGCCTTGAGCTACCACTTGAGCAAGGACATTGGCTGAGGTTATAGTAGGATTTCCTACAAGAACATCATCATTGTTAGAGACCAATAGAATTCTGTCTAATTTTATTTCTTCACCTATTGGCACTTCTAATTTCTCTACATTAATAGTAGAGCCTTGTTCTACCTTATACTGTTTTCCGCCAGTTTCAACTATTGCGTACATCAATTACCTCCTTAATTTTATTTTGGATTTTAGATTCTTTTAATCCAAAATCCACAATTAATACTGGTGGGCTGTATAGGAATCGAACCTATAACCTTGGGATTAAGAGTCCCCTGCTCTGCCAATTGAGCTAACAACCCACTGTAATTATCAATTAATAATTAATAATTGATAATTGATAATTATCTTGGTACGCCTGAGAGGACTCGAACCTCCACATTCGGATCCGGAGTCCGACGCTCTATCCACTGAGCTACAGGCGCAATAAAACCGTTTGAGCCGTTCTAACGGTTTAAATATCTAAATGGTACGCCCGAGAGGATTCGAACCTCCGACCTTTGGATTCGAAGTCCACTGCTCTATCCAGCTGAGCTACGGGCGCACTTAATAACTGGTAATCGGTTATTGGTAATCAGTTATCAGGTGATTACCGATTACTTGATTACCTAATTACCAATTATCTTGTATTTCACTTATACTATATTACACCATTTTTCCTTTTCTGTCAATAATTTTTTTGATAATCAGGTATCCTGCCAAGCTAATTATAGTAACTAATGTGCCTATAAGTCTAATTTTAAAACTAAATGGGAAATAAACAAATTCTACCCGATGAGTTCCCTGGTGAAGCACAATAGCCCTAAAAAGGAAATTTGCTGAATAAATCTTTGTTTGTGTCCACCAGCTGCTATATACATCTTTCAGTCAGAATAGTAGGTATCACTTAAAAATAAAAAGCTATTATTGCCGCAAGAAATATTAATAATTACTTTATTAGGTTGATAATCTATAATTTTAATTGGGATTTAGGATTTGCGAACACCGAATTTTGGGTGGTGTCTCATGATAGATAAATGTGTTAAGAAAAGGAGATAAAAAGATATTAAAGATATGGGGATAACAATAGAATTTATTGAAATATATATGACAATTAAAATCTCCCCATTTCACATCTCCCTTTTTATACTTTTTTAGATGTCTCACTATAAATATTAAATTCTATGTGGAACACCACTGAAAAAAGGCATGGGAGAAAATCTCAGGGAAATCTCACTTTCCCATCCTCTCTCCTGAAATGAAACTTATTTAATGAATCCAATTCTCCACGGGGGCCAATAAATAATAAATGCTTTTCCTTTAATCAGATTTTTAGGTAAGGCTCCCCAAAACCTTGAATCAAGACTTGAATCACGGTTATCACCCATCATAAAATATGTATCTTTAGGAATAATAATTGCCTTTTCCCACTTATCACGAATAGGTTGTTCCATTGCAGAAATATCTGTATGAATTTTATAAGATTCTTCTACCGGTTTATCATTAATATAAACTTGTTTATGTTTAATCTGTATCTTTTCCCCAGAAAGTCCAATAGTTCTTTTAATAAAGTCTCTTTTAGGGTCTTCAGGATAACGAAATACCATAATATCTCCCCGTTTTGGCAAATTCCATTCAAGTATCTTTTTGTCAGTAAAAGGAATAGTTAACCCATAAGCAAATTTAAGTACAAATAGATGGTCTCCTATTTGAAGGGTGGGAACCATTGATTCAGAAGGAATTTTAAATGCTTGGATAACAAAGGTGCGTATGATTAGAGCTAAAATTAATGCCGGTATTATTACTTCAAATATAAGCTCATAAATTTTTGATTTTGGTCTATTTTTTTTTATAAACAATATATCTTGTCCTTTTCTTTTCCCTTGCTCTTAAAAAAAGAGGTTGATTAAAAATTAATCAACCTCTTTTTTGTTTTTGTTGTTAAAGAACCACTTAACAACTTAAATTTCTATTAAGGTTCTTCATGTCCATAATTGGAGTAATAAAGGGTTGAACCGCTGAAATTAACCGCCATCGTGTCCCTCTCGCTACAATTGATTCTAGTGTCTCCACTGTTGGATGAGTATATCCAGCCTCCCGCATGAGATGCAACAACTTGAGCTTTACTAACATAATCATTTGGCAATGTAGTTACATACGCTACAGTATTTACATTGTTATGTGGATTGGATCTTTGTAAAGTTGCCTTTGGGATTCTAGCCATATAACCAGTCTCAAATGCAGGAAATTGCTCACCGCCCTGACCGGTAAATGGAACCGTATTTAATGTACACGGCCATTGTCCTCTATTATCTCCATAATAAATAGCCGTCGCACTTCTTAGGGCACCTAAATTTCCCTTTGCTCCTGCCTCACGGGCTTTATCTATCAACTGAGCAAATCTTGGGATGGCAATTGCTGCCAGAATGCCTATGATAGCGACTACTATCATTAATTCAATAAGTGTAAATCCTTTTTCTTTTTTCATTATCTTTGTCACCTCCCTTACTCTTAAATATATTTTTTTGTAACTTTTTATAATTAACAACACCCTCGTGTTGATCTTGATTTAATTATACCACAGAAAATAATTTCTGTCAAGAGTTTTTTTAAATTTTTAATTGCTTAACTTAAAACAAGTAGTCAGGTATCAGGTATCAGGTATCAGGTAAAACTAAGAAAATCAAGGCAGAAGGGAATATTTTGACACCTGATACCTATTAAAATTTTACTTGACTATATTAAGGAAATAATAGTATAATGTAAATGTTCAGATATGTTGCTACTTGTTATTGATGAGGATTCCAAGGTGAAATCAGGACAATATATCCCGGGTAATTCTATTATTCATTCTTTAGACCCAAGAACAAAATTGATAAGTACGGTATTTTTACTTTCATTTACCTTATTAATCAATAATTTTATCAAATTAGGTGTCATAGTTTCTATTTTGTTATTAATAATTATCTTAGCCCATCTACAACAGCCAAGTTTTAAACTTGTTCCAGGTTTTAAACCTGTTCGTTATATTTTGGTGCAATTACGCCCTTTGGTTTGGTTTTTGATATTTACATTTTCAATCTATCTTCTACCTGTTTCATCATATTCTTTAAATCAACGGTTATGTCTGGGGACATTATTTACCTCAAAATTAATAGTTTTGGTATTGTTTGTCTCAATCTTAACCACAACTACTGCAGAATTAGACTTATGTCATGGATTAGAATACTTATTAAGCCCATTAAAGAGACTCAGACTACCTGTCCAGGATTTAGTTTTAATTATTTATTTAAGCCTACAATTTATTCCTATTTTGCATGAGGAATTAGAAAGGGTAACTCAGTCTATCAAGGGAGTAGATTTTAAAAAAGGCAATATTCTAAATCGGTTAAAACACCTGCTTCCAATGATAGTCATCGTCTTCAAAAATTCCTTTGAAAAGGCAGACAAATTAGCCCTTGATTTACCATCCGGTGAAAATACCGTTAATTTAAAGAAACTAAGGATGACTATAAAAGATTATTTATTCTTAGGACTGCTCGGAATTATTTTGATAATATTTGTAACACACAAAATTTTCATTTGACATTTTTTAAAAAAAATGGTAAAATTATATCAATAAGGATAAGGAGTAAAATATTATGCCTACAATGCGGGATATAAAAAGAAGGGTAAAATCAATTAAAAACATTCAGCAGATTACTCGGGCAATGATGCTGGTTGCCGCAGCTAAAATGAAAAAGGCAGAAATAGCTATTACCTCTGCCAGACCTTATGCTCACGCCATGGGGGATGTCCTGTCAAGTTTAGCCTTAAGGGTAGAAAAAGAACAAGACGACCCACTGCTTTTATCACGGGAGGTTAAAACCTCAGGATTGCTTATGCTTACCTCACAACGAGGGCTATGTGGTGGATTTAATTCCAATATTATTAAAAATGTATTCCATTATTTAGAAGAAGAACGAGATAAAGCCATTGAGATGAAATTGATGATAATAGGTAGAAAGGGATTCAATTTCTTTAAACGGTTTGATTACAATATACCATTTTTCTTACCTACCCCTGACTCAATCACTTATAAATTTGCCGAAGAATTAGCTGAAAAAATTATTGATTTATATGAAAGCCTTCAAATAGACGAACTTATCGTTGTCTATAATGAGTTTAAATCTGTTTTTAGACAAAAGGTAGTGCGTGAAAATTTACTTCCTATTATACCTATCTCAATGCCTACAGAAAAAATGGTTTCAGAATATATTTATGAACCTTCTAAGAAAGAGTTACTAAATGTTTTGCTTAAAAAACATATAGTTATCCAGATTTATCGAATTTTATTAGAGTCACAATCATCTGAATATGCGGCCAGAATGGTAGCTATGGAATCCGCTACGACTAATGCCAAAAAGATGATATCGCAGTTATCTCTTACTTTCAATCGGGCAAGACAGGCGGTTATTACCAAAGAAATATCTGAAATTACGGGTACGGCTGAGGCACTTAAGTAATGAGTGATGAGGGATTAAGTGATGAGTAAAATTAATTTTTCACTCATTCCTCATCCCTCATCCCTTCTCTCTCATCTCGATTAAAATAAGGAGGAATTAAAAAAATGCGTGCAGGAAAAATAAAACAAATTTTAGGTCCGATAGTGGACATTAAATTTGATACGGATGATTTACCACCAATTTACAATGCAGTCAAAATAAAAAAAGAAAAGGCAACGGTAGATGTTAAAGAGCAAGAATTATTCGTAGAGGTTGCACAACATTTGGGTGATAATACGGTGAGAACCATTGCTATGGATTATACGGACGGGTTAAAAAGAGGTATGGAGGCAATAGATACAGATGGCCCCATAAAGGTTCCGGTAGGAGAATCTACCCTGGGCAGGGTAATGGGACCCTGGGGTGAGCCTCTTGATAATCTGGGAGAAATAAAGGCGACAGAATATTCCCCTATTCATAAACCCTCCCCTACTTTTGAAGAACAGGAGGTAATTAGTGAGCCATTTGAAACAGGATTAAAGGCAGTTGATTTATTGGCACCATTTGCTAAAGGAGGAAAAGTAGGATTATTTGGAGGTGCCGGTGTTGGAAAAACGGTTTTAGTTATGGAATTAATCCATAATGTAGCTACGCAACATGGTGGGGTATCAGTATTTGCAGGGGTAGGAGAACGCACACGGGAAGGGAATGACCTGTGGTTAGAGATGAAGGAATCAGGCGTTATAGCCAAAACTGCCCTTGTCTATGGTCAGATGCAGGAATCCCCTGGAGCACGATTCCGTGTAGGATTGACAGGATTAACGGTCGCTGAATATTTTAGGGATAAAAAAAACCAGGATGTGCTTTTTTTTATTGATAACATATTTCGATTCATCCAGGCAGGTTCTGAGGTATCAGCTCTTCTGGGTAGAATGCCGTCTGCTGTTGGCTACCAGTCAACATTGGCTACAGATATGGGGGCATTACAAGAACGTATTACATCTACCAAGAAAGGTTCTATTACCTCGGTTCAAGCCGTTTATGTTCCGGCAGATGATTTGACCGACCCTGCTCCGGCCACTACCTTCTCTCATCTTGATGCAACCATAGTATTATCCAGACAGATAGCTGAATTAGGTATCTATCCAGCTGTTGACCCTCTGGATTCTACCTCAAGAATGCTTGACCCAAAAATTTTAGGTGAGGAACATTATAAGACAGCCCGCGCAGTTCAACAAATACTTCAGCGATACAAAGAACTGCAAGATATTATTGCTATTTTAGGGATGGATGAATTAAGTGAAGAGGATAAAATGAGTGTCTATCGTGCCAGAAAGATACAGAAATTTCTCTCACAACCATTTTCTGTGGCTGAGGCATTTACAGGAAGACCAGGTAAATATGTGAAATTATCAGAGACCGTGCGTAGCTTTAAAGAGATTGTAGCAGGAAAACATGATGATATTCCAGAACAATGTTTCTATATGGTTGGAGGAATAGATGAGGTTTTAGAAAAGGCACAATCACTTGAAAAGGAATAAACAACATGATAAACTTTAAACTTATTACCCCGGAAAAATTAGTCTTAGAAGGTCAGGCAGAATCAATTGTTTGCCCGGGAACCCTTGGTGAATTAGGTTTTCTACCTTCCCATGCACCTCTTTTGACTACATTGGGCAACGGTAAATTACGAATCAAACAAGAAAAGGGACAGAAAGATTTTGAAATCGAAGGCGGTTTCTGTGAAGTATTACCTGATAAAATTACCATCCTGGTTGATAAAATAATTAAAAAAATAGGTCTTATAGGTCTTATAGGTCTTATAGGTCTTATAGGACCTAGACTCTCTGAGTCTGCCTCAGCTATCGCAGATGCTTATGCACATTTTAGTCTGGGTGTCATTTATGACCAGGAAGGAAAAATAAAAGAGGCGATTGAAGAATATGAGAAGGCAGATAAAATTCAAACTGATTCTGTGATTAAAAGTAGTTTAGCTATAGATTATTTTACTCTTGGAAATTTACCTTTGGCAAAAAAATATGCCGGAGAGGCTATCACCCTTGATTCTACCTGCACCCAGGCACATTTCATCTTAGGAAAGATTTATTTTGGGCAAAAACAATATTCTCAAGCATCCAAGGAATTTAGGAGGGTAGTAGAATTAGACCCGGCTAATGGTATAGTCCATTATTTCTTAGCATTCATAAATACCCGGCACAAGAATTACCCTGAGTCCATCAAATCTTATACAAAAGCCATAGAATTAGAACCTGGATTCCCACTTTCTTACTTAGAATTAAGTGATGTTTATATTAAACTAAAGATGTATGCTCAGGCTATCTCTACCTTAGAGAAGGCTATTAGCCTGATGCCTATGGATAGTGGGATTTATTTTACCTTAGCCGCTCTTCATGAGGAAAACGCTAATATCGAGAATGCAAAGATATTTTACCAAAAAGGACTGATATTTGACCCAAATAATTTAGATGTTCGACGTAGATTGATTTTACTTCATTTATCAGATAGCGAATTAGAACCCGCTATTGCTCACCTGAAGTTTGTGTTAGAAAATGACCCAAAGGATGTAAAAAGTCATTTTTTGTTAGGGTTGGCTTATGAAAAGGATAAGAAATTCAAATTAGCTATTGGCGAATTTGAGAAGGTAGTTGAACTCAGCAAAAAATTCCAGGAGGCTTATATTCGATTAAGCTATTTATACAGTGTTGAAGAACAATATGATTTAGCCATTAAAACTACAAATTATTGTATTAAACTTGAGTCCAAAAATTCAAAATTATACCTGCTCTTAGGCATGCTTTACAATGAAAAGGGACAATATCGAATGGCTATCCCGGCATTCAAGAAAACAATTAAATTAGACCCCAAAGATGAAATCGCATATTTCCACCTCGGAGTAGCTTATGATAATGCTGAGATGCTGGATAAAGCCATAGAGAGTTTTTACCGGTGTATTGAATTAAACCCACAAAATGCCAATGCCTATAATTATATCGGCTACCTGTATGCAGACCAAGGGGTTAATTTAGATGAGGCAATTAAATTAATCAAAAAGGCTTTGGAGATAAAACCTGACAACGGTACTTATATTGATAGTTTAGGCTGGGCATATTACAAATCCGGTAAATTAGATGAAGCATTAGTCGAGATGGAAAAGGCTTATGAATTAGTTAATGATGACCCTGTTATTTGTGAGCATCTGGGTGATGTCTATTATGCCAGGAGTATGAAGGAAAAGGCAGTTGAATTATGGAATAAATCAAAAGAATTAGGTAACCATGATGCACAACTTTTGGAAAAATTAAGAAAAATAGGAGGAAATTAAAAATGACAGAAATTGTAGATATTTGGGCAAGGGAGATTTTAGACTCACGGGGCAATCCAACAGTAGAGGTAGAAGTAGAGTTAGAATGTGGGGCAATGGGCAGAGCCGCTGTCCCTTCCGGGGCATCTACCGGAACCTATGAGGCTTTAGAATTAAGGGATGGCGATAACAACAGGTACTTGGGTAAAGGAGTCCTCAAGGCAGTAGATGCGGTTAATGATATTATTGCCCCGGAATTAGAAGATGAAGATGCTACCTGTCAGGCGTTAATTGACCAAATAATGATAGATTTAGATGGTACTGAAAATAAGGAAAAACTCGGGGCTAATGCGATTTTAGGTGTTTCTTTAGCCGTAGCAAAAGCCGCTTCTTCAGCTTTGAAATTGCCACTTTATCAATATCTCGGTGGGGTAAATGCAAAGATTCTGCCGGTGCCTATGCTAAATATCCTTAATGGTGGTAAACATGCGGATAATTCTATTGACATTCAAGAGTTTATGATTATGCCTGCCGGTGCATTAACCTTTTCAGAAGGTCTACGCTCTGCCGTAGAAACCTTTCATCAACTCAAAAAGGTACTTAATCAAAAAGGGTATTCCACATCCGTAGGGGATGAAGGTGGGTTTGCCCCTGTCCTTTCTTCGACTGAGGAGGCACTTGAGGTAATCCTTGAGGCTATTGAAAAGGCAGGATATATTCCGGGTGAAGATATGTTTATAGCCTTAGATATTGCGGCTACGGAACTATTTAAGGATGGAAAGTACAATTTTAAAGGAGAAGGCAAGGTAATGACCACAGATGAACTCATTGATTATTACAAATCCTTAGTTGCGAAATATCCTACTATCATATCCATAGAAGATGGGCTGGCTGAAGATGATTGGGATGGATGGAAAAAGTTCACACAAGAGTTAGGGGATAAAATTCAAATTGTAGGGGACGACTTATTCGTTACCAATCCTAAAAGATTAATTAAAGGTATTGACTTAGAGATAGCTAATTCTATCTTGATTAAGGTGAATCAAATCGGCACATTGACCGAAACGCTTGATGTTATAGAATTAGCCAAGCAGGCAGGTTATACAACGGTTATCTCTCATCGTTCCGGTGAAACAGAGGATACTATTATAGCCGATATTGCCGTGGCGACCAATGCCGGTCAAATAAAAACAGGGGCACCATCCCGGACTGACCGGGTAGCTAAATATAACCAATTACTACGAATAGAGGAAGAACTTGGAACAATTGGAGTTTATTAAACAAATAAAAACAAACCACGGATTACACGAATTACACAAATTAAAGAAGATGAAGAAAGAAAAAATAATTTATTTATAAAATTAAAAATTCGTGTAATTCGTGTAATTCGTGGTTAAAAGGGGTAAAAATGGCATTTCCAGAGGATAATCTTCGTAAAAAAAAGAAGGTTTTAAGAAAAAAATTATTACTATGGACTACAGTTTTATTAATCATCTTCCTCCTTGGAATAAATAGTATCATACCCATAATTCATCAAAAAAGACAAATTGCATCTTTAGAAAAAGAGATAGAAGAGACAAACCAAAAAAATAAGATTTTGATGGATGAGATAAAGGCATTAAAAACAGATCCAACCCGAATTGAAGATTTAGCGCGTCAAGCAGGAATGAGGCGACATGGCGAAAAGGAAGTTAAGTTTATACCAAAAGAAAGGGAATAAGAGAAAAAGTAAAGAAGTAAAAATATGGAAAAATTAGAATTCAATAAAATCTATAATATGAATTGCATAGGAGGAATGAAAAATATCTTCAATAATACCATAGACCTTGTTATTACTGACCCACCTTTTGCAATAAATTTCAAGGCTAAAAGAAATAACTATAATAGAACAGCCTCAAGAGTTTTAGAAGGATATAACGAAATCCCCAAAGAAGAATACTATGATTTTACACTTAAATGGATGAAAGAGGTTTATAGAGTTCTTAAGGAGTCGGGTAGTATGTGTGTTTTTTCTGGTTGGAATAATCTGAAAGATATTTTAATGGCAATTGATGAAGTAAGTTTTATTACAGTAAATCATATTATATGGAAATATCAATTTGGGGTAGTAACAAAAAGAAGATTCGTGTCTTCTCATTATCATTGCCTTTATGTCTGCAAGAATGATGAGAAAAGAAAATTTTTCCCTTATTCAAGATATGGAAAAGAAGAAGATGATAAAGATGGTGGCAGTTTACATTATAAAGATAAAGAGGATGTTTGGATAATCAAAAGAGAATATTGGACAGGCGATCAAAAAACACCTACAAAGTTGCCGGCTGAACTGATTAAAAAAATATTGATGTATTCGAGCGAAGAAGGAGATATTGTTCTAGATCCATTTTTAGGTTCAGGACAGGTGGCAATTGTTAGTAAAATGATGAAAAGACAGTATATTGGATTTGAGATTGTAAAGGAATATTATGAATTTGCCCAAAAAAGGTTAGATGAAAATATTTATAGAATTAAGGAACTAAATGAAAACTCCAAAAGCCAAATATCATTGTCGCTATTCGAAACAGAGGAATAAAAATGACTTTTTTAAAAACAGCCAAACAGATTGGAGAAAAATTGAGGAAGATTCCTAAAATATGGGATGGTAGAAAATCAATTCTGGAAATGAAAAATGCAGCCTATCCACATTGGAAGCAAATGGAATGGATTGGATTTTTCTTTCAATTTCTGTGTGAAAAATATTTATCCGAGTTTATGGAAGTACCAGGATCAAAATATGGCAATGTCAGATTTGATGGCTTTAGAGATGTTCCTTGGGATTTCAAGGCACATGCTATGAATACGAGCAGTCATCAGATAATTGTTAATGATAGTGAAGCAACAGCAAACGGAATAAAAGATTACGGAGCAGTCGGATTGATTCTTGCGCTCGGAAAAGTTTTATATAATGATGAAAATAGAACATTTCAAAAATGGCATGAATCACTGAAAGGTGGATTATCAGATTATTCACTTGAAAGGATAAAAAGAGGTGCATGGTCAAGATTAAGAAAAGTATCTTTTGAATTACAGCAAATTTCTTTCATGAGAATAACGGATGATACCTTAGTTAAATGTGGTTCGTTTCAAGAAGATTTTAGAAATGCCAATGGAAGCCTACGAAGAGTAAAGGTATTATTAAATTTGGAGGAAATAGATGAAGAACTGGAATATGTTATTGAATTTTAAACGAATGATGAAGGGGGGAAATATATGTCTGTAGAAAAAACATTAGTAAATATTTATTTACCCGCACTTGAGCGGTCTGTCACCGGCGATATCCTGAGCATGATTCGTTTTATGCCGGAAGGGGATGCCCCTTTAAATATTATTGCCGCTGATATTTATTCATTAACCTTTGATTTTGCCAGGGATTTTTGTCAGACACTAACTTTACCTGAAAGCAAAGAAGAAAAAAATATCCAGAATAAATTCAAACAGATACTTCTTGATGAAAAAGGTTATGATAGAGAGAAATATAATAAAAAAAGGGTATTCAATGTAGTCATAGAAGGAGAGGATGCCATTAATAGAATTAGTGATTTAATGGGCGACATCAGGCAAAGAAATGGAACTACGATTTTAGGTAAATATGGCTTTTTTAATAAGACAGAGACGGATTTACTCATTGAGTTTCCTGCCTCAGCACCTTCAAATAAACAAGAATCCTGTGCTCAATTAGAGCTTATGTGGGGTAAATATAAATCTTGTGGTGGACCTTTAAAGGAGACCATTGTCTATCCTGAAAATGAAAAAGCTCAAGTTGAACAAAGTTTAGTCATAGCAAAACCTAATGTATTTGATATGCCTCATGACCCAAGGTTGGGTAATGTGGTCAATGCTTTCTCTAAAACAGGTATGTCTATCATCTCGGCAAAGATTATCACTCCTACCCCGGAGGCGATGAAGGAATTTTATCTCCCCCACAAAAACAAACCTTTTTATGGAGAATTGGTGGATTTTATGAGTAATAAATGCTCCTTAGCTTTATTATACGAAGGGGTAAATGTAATCCAGGAGATAAGAAAGGCGGCTCTATGCATTGTCAGGCGGGCATATATTGAAAACATAATTGAAAATACCGTCCATACCTCTGAAAATAAAGAGGATTTTGAAAGGGAGTATAAGGTTATTAACTTTGAGAATAACCCGTTACCAAAATGAACCAAAGAACATTTTTTATGCTAAAACCCGACGGGGTCAAATTAGAAGAACAAATATTAGCTAAAATTAAGTCTGTGGCTGAAATCATTACCGTCAAAGAATATAATAAATTACCACTCCAAAAGATTGAAGAACTTTATGAAGAACATAAGGATAAGGCTTTTTATCCATGGTTAGTGGCTTATCTTAAGGATAAGCCTGCAAAGCCAATGATAGTAGAGAAAAATGATGGACTGAGCGAGGATTTATTTTCGCTAATAGCTCAACTTGTGGGCTCAACTGACCCTAAGAAGGCATTACCCGGAACAATACGAAGTATGAGTTCGGATTCATTAGAGATTGCTATGAAGGAAAATCGTGCTGTGCAGAATTTAGTCCATCGGGCTGAGAATTGGACTGCGGCACAAAGAGAAATTGCTATCTTCTTCCCGGAGATGTTCTAACCACAGATTACACAGACGAACACAGATGAAAGGCTAAAGCCTAAATTCTGAAATTTCCCTGAGTTAATTCTTTAGAATTTCATTGCCTAAAATTTGTGCTAAAGATTAAACTCCAACAAAGAGAGATAAAGATGATACTCCTTATTGATAATTATGACTCTTTTACTTATAACCTTGTTCAATATCTGGGTGAGATTGGATTAGATGGGGATAATATCGCCTCCGAGTTACAGGTCTATCGAAATGATAAAATTACCCTTGCTGAAATCCATAATTTATCTCCTGATGCCATTTTAATCTCCCCGGGGCCTTGCACTCCTTTAGAAGCTGGAATTTCTAATGATGTAATTAAGGAATTTGCAGGCAAAATTTCCATTTTAGGCGTCTGCCTTGGACACCAGTGTATTGGCTATGTTTTTGGTGGTGAGATTATTCGGGCAGATAGACTTATGCACGGTAAGACATCTTTAATCTATCATCACGGCAAAGGTATTTATGAGGGTATTGAAAGCCCATTTGTGGCTACTCGCTATCATTCTTTAATCATTAAAAAGGATACCCTGCCGGATTGTTTTCAAATAACCGCTTGGACACAAGAGGGAGAGATAATGGGTGTCCGACATAAGGAATATGCTTTAGAAGGTGTCCAGTTCCATCCTGAATCAATATTAACTAAGGCAGGATTAAATATCTTAAGGAATTTTGTCAATATTCAGTGAGAAACTATGTAAAGTAATTGTTATGGTAAGCGTATAAAAGTTGGTAGGCATATGAAACCCACATGAGCCATTAGTCTCACAAAGAGGGATGAAAATCGAGAAGATATATTGCCACAGATTCACAGATTATAAGATTATTCTTTTTGTAATGGATATTCTTGTCCTGAATATTTCATAAGTTCAATTTGTGAATCTGTGGCTATATCTTTCTTTGCAGTCTTTGCGAGAAAAGGGGATTTTCAGATGAAACCGTATTATTATTTTCTTCTTTTTTCAGTCAGGATTTCAACTAATCTTGCCGAATAAATCTTAAATTCGTCTGCAATCCCATTTACCTTAACTATAAACCAATTATAAGTTATTACGGCAAAAATAGCTACTACTAATCCACCGGCAGTGGCGACTAAAGCCTCTGAGATTCCACTTGCGACTACATCTATTCCTCCACTACCTGTCATACCAATATTATGAAATGCACGAATAATACCAAGTACCGTACCAAATAGACCAATAAATGGGGCTATACTTCCAATCGTTCCTAATATCCAGACATATCTTCTTAAATCCATTACTTGTTCTGCTCTTGCCCGGTCCAACACCTCTACGATTTCTTCTTTGCTACGGTCATATTTTAACAACCCCTCTTTAAATATAAAAGGAACCGGTCCTTGAATCATCTCACAAAGATTTATTGCCTCCATAACATTATCCCGCAAAAGGCTATTTTGAATTTTATACAAAACCTCCTCTATGTCTATATCTATCTTTCTAAAACTCCACATTCGCTCAATAACAATAGCTAAAATAAGTACCGAGCAGAATGCTAAAAATAACATCGCCACTCCACCCTTGCAAATAATTCCTAATAAACTCGTTCCTTCAAACATTTTTCTAAACCTCCTCTATCAGATTATAAGACTTATAAGACCTATAAGACCTATGGTACCTTTATTATAATCTTAGCTTTTTGTTTTTCCTTCTTACACCAGTCTTCTAACGCTGTCTGGTTTTTTTTATTAAGTATATTTTGTTTAATAGTTCCTTTTTCTTTGAGATACTTTGCCTCATCAACCTGTTTTTCGAGCAATTGTGCGATTAAGAAACCTGTCCAGATTTTAATAGGTTTACTTATCTCTGCTTGTTTTAAATCAAATATATTCTCAACTTCCGGGAAATAACCTATATCTGGAATAGGTTGATTATGTCCAAATAGACCGCTATCCTGTGCCTCTAATGAATATTCCTTTGCTACTGAGTCAATGTCCTGAGTAATTTTACTATAAATTTCATCTGTTTTTGATTTAGCTATTTTTTCAGCCTCTTCTTTTGCCTTTTGAGATTGAATAGTATTTTTAATTCCTTCTTTAACCTCATCTAAAGGTATTGTTCTTACCTCTTTTTTTTCTTCAAGTTTAATTACATGAAATCCAAATTGGGTTTCGACAATACCACTAATTTCTCCCGGTTTTAAACTAAAGGCGGTATCTTCAAACGCTTTAACCATTTTCCCCCGTTCGAAAAATCCTAAATCTCCTCCTTGAGTCTTCGAGGGGCAATCTGAATGTTCTTTAGCTAACTCCTCAAAATTTCCACCTGCTTTTACCTCTTTTAATATATTCTCAATTGCGAGGCGAGCCTCCTTAGCCTTAGCCTCTTTTTCATTATTCTCTGATTTGATTAAGATATGCCTGGCCCTAACCTGTTCCGGGTCTTGATATTCTTTAATATGTTTTGTGTAATAATCCTCAATCTCTGTCTCTGTAATAGTTCCAGGACTAATTTTATCTTCCTCGAGTTTTATATGAATATATTTTATTCGAATCTTTTCATTATCCTTACAAAATTCCTTTCTTATTTCTTGTTCTGGAACCTTAATTTCATTTTTTATCTTCTTCTCTATTCTTTCTCTTAAAAGGTAGTTACGCTGTCTTTCACAGACCTTTTCCCAATTAATATTAGGGTTAGACATTGCCATCCGGTATTTTCCCTCATCAACCTTACCTTTAGTATCTTTAAACTCAGGGGAATTTTTTATTCTCTGTTGAATCTCTTCATCACTAATCTTAATAGTTTTTTTAGCCTCTTGAAGTAGTAATGATTCGAGAATTAAGCCTTCAATGACCATATTTTTTAGTGCTCCTTCCCATTCCTTAGGAAATTTGCCGTACTTTTCTTTATATAAATTTAAATGATAATCAAAAGCCATTTTATATTGGGCGTAGGTAACATTAGTATCATTAATACTAATGACAACCTTGTCTGGGGCAATTTTATCTGAGGCAACCTTGGTTGGTAGTATATCCTTAGCCTGTACTTTTAAACAACATAAGATTAAAAGCCCACATAAACAAAAATTTAGTTTTTTATTATTCATACAAAACCTCACTTATTGTAACTACTTAGGCTATATTAGGCTGTAGGAAATGATTGAAACGCAGAAAATTTTTGGTGCCTTGCTCCGCTCTCTAAAAGCCTATAGCCTATTTACCTGAGTAGTTACCACTTATTACCAAATACAAGAATAATCCTCTTGCGGACATTTATTTTTCTTGTCAGAAGTTAGTATAGCAAAATAGATTAACAAAGTCAAGGAAAAAATCTATCCTGACTCAAAAATTTGCAAGAGGAGTAGAACTTTGGTTATTTGGTAATCACTGCTTACGGAAGAAAACCCACCCCTGCCCCCTCCAAGAACTTATCCTTACCCACAAGTCTATAATATCTTACAAATAAGGATGTTATGTGAATAATTACAAAGGTAATTGTTCAGTCAGTTAAAAATTTTGTAGTATAAATAACTGTAAATTGTAAAATGGATAATGAAAAATTAAAAAA